>JBCCEF010000018.1 GCA_039030395.1 Acidobacteriota bacterium | reverse complement strand
CCAGAAGGCTGCTTTCCCCCGAGAATGCCCTTCGTGCCGCCCTTGAGGCCTGGCTAGGTCAACGCGCAGGAAGCAGTACCCCACAGAACCACCCCGCTTGTTGTGTTTTCTGACTCGGCTTGAGGTAAGTGTGTCTACGCGGCACCGGTTCGAGGTCGGATTTCGATCAGTTTCGTTCGGATTTCTCCAGAACGGTCCCGAGATCGCTCGGGTGCCGACCCTGCATTCGGGAGCGGAGTAGAAGCGGAGTCGAACCCTTCAACTCTTCAATATTCGGGTGGGATTTCGAGTAGACCGAGGGCTGCTTTCCCCCGAGATTCCCTTGAGTAGAGCAGACGTCTCGACCTTGCCCTAGAACGGAAAGAACACCGGGATCAACAAAGTCATCATCGCTAGCAGGACGATGGTGAGGGGCGTGCCCACTCGCAGATAGTCCATGGAGCGGTAGCCGCCGGCACCCATGACCAGGAGGTTGGCTTTGTGGCTGAAGGGGGTCATGAAGGCGGCCGAGGCGGCGACGCTGGCGCCCATCATGAACGGGTAGGGGCTAACTCCCATAACTTCAGCGGTTTGCAGAACAACGGGGGTGAGGAGCACCACCGCCGGGGCGCCGTCGAGACCTTGGCTGAGTAGGCTGGAGAGGACGATCAGGGCGGCCAGGACGGCGTGGGGGCCGTAGGGGCCGGCCAGTTCGCTGACCTGGTCGGCGATGAGCTGGGCGGCGCCGGTGCGCTCCATGGCAAGGCCGATGGGGAGCACCGCCGCCACCAGGAAGATGGCCCGCCACTCGATGGCTCGGTAGGCCTCCTGCATGGTGACGGCGCCAAAGAGCACCACTAGGGTGGCACTGGTGAAGGCGGCGACGTGGATGGGCTGGTAGCCGGTGACCACCATGCCGATCATCACCAGCAGGCCGCCGATGGCGATGGGGGCTTTGCGGGTACGGCGGGGCACTTCGGCGCCGGGGGAGAGCACCACGAAGTCCGGATCCGCCACCAGCCGCTGGATGCGTTCCCGGGGCCCCTGGAGGAGCAGGGCGTCGCCCACCCGCAGGGCGAGTTGCGCCAGGCGGGTGTGGATCGGCTGGCCCTCGCGCCACACGGCGAGCACCTGCAGGCCGTAGCGGTCGCGGAAGCCGAGGGCACCGAGGGTTCCGCCGACCACCGCCGAGCGCGGGGCGACGGTGGCTTCCACGATGCCGACGTCGTCCGATTCGAGGGCGTCGCCGGGCTTGCCCACTCCTTCTTCGAGTTCGATGTCGCCCAGGTCGACCAGGCTGGCCAGGCGGTTGGGCATGCCGGTCAAGAGCAGCCGGTCGTCCTCCTGGATGACCTCGTCCGGCGACAGAACGAGCAAGATGGAGTCGCTGCGCACGATGCCGGCGATGGCCGGGCCGGCGAGGTCGCCGAGGCGGCTGTCGGCCAGGCTGTTGCCGGCCAGCGGTGAGCCGGCGGGTACCCGGATCTGGAAGAGCTGATCGCGCATCGCGCTGAGGGCGGCGAAGCCCAACTCTTCGATCTCGGCATCCGGGATCTGCTGGATGCGTTCGAGGTCCTCCCGCGTGCCGAGGGCGAGGAGCCGGTCTTCCGCCTGCAGCTCTTCGGATCCCACCTGCCGCACGTGCAGCTCGTCGCCGCGCTGGAGGCCTATTACCACCAGCCCGTGATGCTTGCGGAAGTCGAGCCCCTTCAGAGTCTTGCCGACGAAGGCCGAGTTCGCCGGCAGGCGCATGCGGACGCCGCCGGACCCTCCCGAGGGAAGCGGAATGTCGGTGGTGGCGGCGGGGGTGACCTCGATGTCTTTGAGCTCGAGCATGGTGCGCAGGTCGCGCAAGCTGCCCTGCACCAGCAGGGAGTCTCCGGCCCGCAGCAGGGTGTCCGCCGCCGGCGCGGGCCGGCGTCTGCCGCGCCGCTCGATGGCGACCACCTGAGTGCCGAGGGCGGTGCCGAGCTTGGCTTCGCTCAGGGTCATGCCAGCGAGCGGCGAACCCTCTCGAACGCGTAGGGTGAACAGTTCCTGGTCGAGTTGGTAGACCTGCGCCAGTTCGCCGGCTTCGTGGAGCGCCGGGCCGTGGGTGTCGCGGGTGGGCAGCAGCTTGCGGCCGAAGGTGATCATGAACAGCACGCCGACGGCCAGCACCGGTAGGCCGATCGGCGCGAAGGAGAAGAGCGAGAAGGGCTCCATGCCGCGCTCTCGCAGCATCTCGGCGGCGAGGATGTTGGGCGGTGTGCCGACCAGAGTGGTGGTGCCGCCCAAGATGGCGCCGAAGGCCAGCGGCATGAAGAGGCGCGACGGCGACAGTTTCGCCTGCCGAGCCAGGGCCGCCACCGCCGGCATCAGCACCGCCGTGGCGGCGATGTTGTTCATGAAGGCGGAGAGCACGCCGGCGATCAGCATGAGGGTGATGATCAGCGGTATTTCCTGGGCGCCCACCCAGCGGTGGATGCGCGCTCCCACCATGTCCGCCAGCCCCGTGTGCAGCAGCGCCGCGCTGACGATGAAGATCGACAGCATGGTGATCACCGCTGACGAGGCGAAGCCCGTAAACGCCTCGTTCGGCTGCAGATAGCCGGTGAGGATGAGAAGGACCAGGCCGGCGAAGGCGGTCAAGTCGACGGGCAGTTTTTCGGTCAGGAACAGATAGACCATCGCCGCCAGCAGGACGAACAGGAAGCCGATTTCTAGGGTCATGACGCTCTCCGCGGGCTCAGCCGGCGACCTCTACTGCGCAAACACTTTCAGCGTCTTGCCGACGGTCTCCAGGATGTTGCGCAGTTCGTCGTAGTCCGGGTGGCGCATGCGCACCCAAGCGTTCGCCATGTAGCCGCCCTCGACCGGCTGGGTGGGGCTGCCCGGCGGCGGCAGGTGGGTGTCGATGACGCATTGGCCGTAGCGCCGCTGGAGTTCGTCGATCCCCTGGTAGCCGGCGATCCGCCCGTCGCGGTTCGGGCGCAGGGCGAGCATGCCGGCGGAGAACTGCCGCGAGGCCCGGTCGCCGCGGTGGCCGTGGACGATGGTCATCGCCCACTCGCGGTAGAGGTCGAGGCCGTTGGCGGCGGAGTAGATGTCCCACACGCCGACCCCCGGTGGCCGGCAGCCGATCTCCGAAAATTTGAGGCCCTTGGGCCCGAAGAACCACTCCATGTGGGTGGCGGAGGTGCCGATGCCGAGGATGCCCAGCACCTTACGGCCGAGGGTGCGCACCTCGCCGTAGCTTTCCGCGTCGACTCGGTTGGTGGTGATGAAGTAGGGGTTGATGGAGCGGTGCCGCATGGCGTCGAGCACCCGCGGGTAGTAGTGGGAGATGAACTCGTGCTCCGGCTTGCCGTCCACCGCCAGGGTGTCCCAGAAGCCTTCGTGGCCCTCGATGAATTCCTCGATCGCCACCGTGCCGCCGTGCCCCAGACGGTGTTCGTTGATGGCGTGTTCCAGGTCGCGGTCCGAGTCCACCCGCTGGGTGCCGGCGGCGCCGGCGCCGCTGCGGGGTTTGAAGATCAGCGGATAGCCGACCCGTTCGGCGAAGGCGCGGGCCTCCTGCGGGTCGTCGGTGCCGGTGGACTGGGCGCAGGGGATGCCGCCCTGACGCAGGGCTTCTTTCATCGCCGGTTTGTCGCGGCACAGCCAGGCGGTCTTCACCGAGGTGCCGGGAATGCCGCAGGCTTCGCGCACCTTGGCGACGGGCAGAATATGCGCCTCGACGGAGGCCTCCAGCCGGTCCACCCAGGGACCGCGCTTCTGGATTTTGCGCACGGCGTCGAGCATCGCGCCCTCGTGCACCACCGAGGGCACCTGCTCGTAACCGTCGAGCCAGGACTTGACGTCGTCGGACAGGTAGTCGACCGGCCGCTCGCCGATGCCGGTGACCCGCGCGCCGACTTCCTTCAGGGCGCGGACGTGCTGTTTCTGGTTGTAGGGAAAGCTCGGTTCGACAAAGAGAACATGCACGGGCGTTTCTCCTTTCCTATCCTATTCAGCCTGCCAGCCTTCGGTACAGTTCTTCGTAGATCTTGCCCTGGCGCCGCCAGGAGAAATCCTCGGCCATGCCGGCCCGCTGGATGCGCCGCCAGCTCTCCGGCCGGCCGTAGGCTTCGAGGGCCAGGTGTAGCGCCCAGTGGAAGCCTTGTTCATCGGCGTGTTCGAAGACGAAGCCGGTTCCTTCGCCGCTACCGGGATTCCACGGGCGGACGGTGTCCGCCAAACCGCCGGTCTTGCGCACGATGGGCGGCGTGCCGTAGCGCAGGCTGTACATCTGGTTGAGGCCGCAGGGCTCGTAGCGCGAAGGCATCAGAAAGATGTCCGCCGCCGCCTCGATGCGGTGGGCGATCTCTTCGCTGTAGGCGCGGATGAAGCACGCCTGGCCGGGGAATCGCCCCTGGAGAGCCTGGAAGCGCTTTTCCAGGCGCCGCTCGCCGGTGCCCAGCGCCACCAGCTGCACCCGGCCGGCGGCGAGCTGCTCCGAGAGGGCGTTGAAGGTCAGGTCGAGGCCCTTCTGGTGGGTCAACCGGGAGACCAGCCCGAGGAGCGGCCGGCCCTGGCGGTACTCCATGCCGAGGCCCTCGAGGAGCGACTGTTTGTTCTTCTCCTTGCCGGAAAGGTCGTCCGCCGTGTAGGGGTGGGGCAGGTAGGGATCGGCGGCCGGGTCCCAGTCGCCGTAGTCCACCCCGTTGACGATGCCGACCAGGCGATCCGAGCGCGCCCGCAGCAGTCCGTGCAGGCCGAAGCCGTAGGCCTCCGTCTGGATTTCCTGGGCGTGGGTGCGGCTCACCGTCGACAGGGCGTCGGCCCACAGGATGCCGGTTTTCAGGTAGCCGATGCGGCCGGCGTGGAGGTCGTCCTGGTGCAGGCGGCGGGCTTCCGAGCCGAGGCCCAGGTCGTCCAGGACCTCCGCCGAGAACACGCCCTGGTAGGCGATGTTGTGGATGGTCAGCAGGGTCCTTGTGTGGTCGAACAGCCGGTCCCAGCCGTAGAGCGCTTTCAGGTACAGCGGGATCAGCCCGGTGTGCCAGTCGTTGGCGTGGAGGATCTCCGGCGCCCATCCCATGCGCTGGCAACTCTCGATCACCGCCCGGCTGAAAAAGGCGAAACGCAGATGCTCGTCCGGTCCGTCGCCGTACAGGCTCGGCCGGTGGAAGAGGGCCGGGCAGTCGATCAGGTACACCCACAGGTTCGATTCCGGCAGCGGGGTGGTGAAGACGGAGTAGCGGAAACCGTGGGCTCCCAGGCGGATGGGCACATCCGTCAGGAAATCCACCCGATGGACCGGCGCGTCGCCCAGATCGATGCGCGAGTGGAAGGGCAGGAACAGGCGAACGTCGTGTCCGGCGCCGGCGAGGTAGCGGGGGAGGGCGGCGGCAACGTCCGCTAAGCCGCCGGTCTTGGCGAAGGGAGTGACCTCCGAGGCGGCGATGCAAATGCGCATCCAGGACCCCTAGACGACGGTGCCGGGCGGGATGGAGGCGCCGCGGT
Source organism: Acidobacteriota bacterium (assembly GCA_039030395.1). NCBI lineage: Bacteria > Pseudomonadati > Acidobacteriota > Acidobacteriota bacterium. Next base: position 97,126 of record JBCCEF010000018.1, on the reverse strand, counting down.
GGACGACGATCACCCCGTCGCGAATGGACCAGCCTTCGCCGTCCCCCTCTTCGATGCCCTTCTCGTTGGTCAGCACGCAGTCGTCGCCGATGCGGCTGTTGAGGTCGACGATGGCGCCGCGGATCCGGCAGCCGCGGCCGATGCCGACGGGCACCTTGTCGCGCGGGTCTTTCTCGAAGTCCGTCGCGCCCATCACCACGCTGTCCTCGATCACCGTTTCTTCGAGGATGATGGACCGGATGCCGACCACCGAGCGCGACACCTTGCTGGCGGCGACGATGCTGCCGTCGGCCAAAATGGAGCGGGTGGCCTCGCAGTTGCGGATCTTGCAGCCGGGCAGGAAACGCGGGTGGGTGAAAATCGGCCGGTCGGGGTCGTAGAGGTTCAGTTCCGGTACCGGCGTGGTCAGCTCCAGGTTGGCGCGGTGGAAGGTGCCGATGGTTCCGATGTCGCGCCAGTAGCCGCGGTGGATGAAACCGTAGCCCCGGTGGCTTGCCAGCGCCGCCGGGATGACCTCGCGGCCGAAGTCGTCATCCTCGCTGCCGTCGAGTAGCTCGTCGAGAACGCCGCGCTTGAAGACGTAGATGCCCATGCTGGCGAGGAGCATGCCGGGCTCCGCGTCCAGGGAGAGGGTGTCGACGGTCTCTTTGTCGAGGGTGAAACGGTTGATGACCTCCGGATCCTTCGGCTTCTCGACGAACTCCACGATCCGGCCGGTGCGGTCGAGGCGCATCACGCCCAGGCCCTGGGCTTCCGCTCGGCTCACCGGCTTGACCGCCACGGAGAAGTCCGCCTGGCGCTCCCGGTGCTCGCTGACGAAACTGTACAAATCCATTAAGTAGAGCTGGTCGCCGGACAGGATCAGGGTGTCTTCGGGGCGGTTGTAGTGCAGGCGCCGCAGGTTCTGGCGCACCGCATCGGCGGTGCCCTGGTACCAGTCGCGGTTGTTGAGGCTTTGCTCCGCCGCCAAGATGTTGACGAAGCCGGCGCTGAAATTATCGAAGCGATAGGTCTGGGCGATGTGCCGGTGGAGGCTGGCGGTGTTGAACTGGGTCAGGACGTAGACCTGTTCGATGCCGGCGTGCAAACTGTTGGAGATCGGGATGTCGATCAGCCGGAATTTGCCGCCGATGGGGACCGCCGGTTTGGCCCGATAGCGGGTCAGAGGCCATAGGCGAGTGCCCTGCCCTCCGCCGAGGATTGCGGTGACGACCCCTTTCATTTGGCACCCATTTGAGGGGCCGATCTTACCTAGAATCAAGGCGTTCGGCTAGTCCTTTGGGCCGGTTCGTCGGGCAGGGGAAGGGTGCCGGGGTGTTGTCGTGGGCCGGTCCATCGGGGGGACGGGTCGTCTGGGGCCGCGCGGGGCTTCTCGAACTACGGCGGGCTGGTCCCGCGCGGCGCGCCGCGAGCGCAGACCTTCCACGGCCTGCGACGATTCTTCTGAGCGCCCGCGGCCAGCTCCCTGACGACCCGTCCCCCCGACGGACCTCCGATGGTGGTTCCGGGGGGCACGCTGTGAGCGCTCGAGGTCCCAAGTTCCAGACGAAATGCTCCGCTTTCTTAAGGGTGGACTACTGGGAAGTAGGGTTCTGAAGGGGCCGCTCGCGAGCCTCCCTGGTTTGGGCTGGGGAAGGGCCGGTCAGGAGATGGGGCCCAGGGTCACTTCGACCATCTCTTTCGTCAGCCGGCCGCGGATGATTTCCACCACGGTGCCTTCGGCGTTGAGGAGGATGGTGTAGGGGATGGCGAGACCGCCCATTCTTTGGAAGACGGTTTCGTTGCCGATGAGCACCGGGTAGGGGAGGTGGCGGTCGGTGACGAAGGGCTGGACGATGTCGCGGCCTCGTTCGTCGAGGGCGATGCTGACGAGGTGGACTTTGGGGCTGGCGTGGAGCTCCTTGAGGAGGGGGATCTCACGGATACAGGGCTGGCACCAAGTGGCCCAGAAAGAGACGACGGTGGGGCGATTGGGAAGGTCCTGGGAGCGGACTCGCTCTCCGGTGAGATCTTCTAGGGCGAAGGTCGGAAGCGGGGCGCCCTCGGCGATCTCGCTCGATGGACTGCTGCAGGCCAGGGTCAGGGCGGCGAGGGCGAGCCCGAGTGGGCTGAGGGTGAGTCTCGGCGTCATGTCGGGTCTCCGAGGACGGGGCTCGGTTCGTTGGGGAAGATCTTGCCGCGGAAGATGCCGGGCCGTCTCCGGTAGAGCGATTGTAGATGGTCGGCCATACGCTGGCGCACCCGGGTGTTGATCGCGCGATAGGTGCCGGGGTCGTCGGCCGCCTCGGGACCGTACTCGCTCGCCAGGTCGATCGGCTCCAGCACTTCGATGTGCCACTTCGAGGGCAGCGGCAGGAGCGAAAGGGTCGGTGTGACCGGCAGGGTGGGCCATTCGCTCAGGCGCTTCCACCACGTCCAGTCGAGTTTGCCGAGGATGGGAAAGATCTCGGCGCTGCCGACGATGGTGATGGGGATGATCGGTACCCGGTGGCGCAGGGCGAAGCGCACGTAGTCGGGCCGAAATCTCGCCAACTTGTGAGCTTTCCGGTAGCTGCGAAAGGCGCCGCGGATGCCCTCCGGAAACACCGCCAGCAGCTCCTTTTGGGAGAGCGCCCAGTCGCCGTTTTCGCGGCACGCGTGGACGCCGCCGCAGCGGCTCATGTAGGGAGCCAGGTGGGGGAACTTGACCAGCGCCGGGTGGATCAGGAAGCGCGGATAACGGCCGAGGTCGCGGGCCAGGCGGTGGAGGATCATCACCCCGTCCCACGGTTGATGGCCGCGGTGGTTGCCGACCAGCACGGCGGCGCCCTGGCGCGGGATGTGCTCCAGGCCGCGCCACTCGATGCGCCACCAGCGGTTGTGCAGAAAACGGAAAAGGGTGCGGCCGAGGCGGTCGATGTAGGCGCGGTCGAGGCTGAACGGGTCGTACTCCAGCTCGTGGACTGGTCGGTCGAGGGTGGCCGGGGGAGCGCTTCCGGCCATCGCGCCCCGCCGGGCCGCGTCGCTGACGGTGAAGGGGTACCGCAGGGCCTCCACCGCGTCCGGCGCTTCGCCGCGCAGGCGGCAGACCGCGCGCAGAACGAAGGCCGGGAGCGGTAGCGGCCGGACGCCCGCCTGGCGCAGCGCTTTGCGCAGGGGGATCACGCCGTTCGGCGCCAGGTGCCAGGTGCCGGTGGGCCATTCGCCGGCGAGGGCGGCGCGAATTGCCGCGATCAGATCCTCCAGGGATAGGAGCTGCAGGGGCGGATCGAAGCCCGCCGGCACGGCGGAAAAGGAGCCGCCGAGGAGTCGGCTGAACAGGTCTTCGCCCTTTCGCAGGGGGATCGGGGTGGGGCGGAGGACGGTCACTTCAGCCTGCGACCCTGCCGCTTCGACGAGCGCTTCTTCGATCCGCCGCCAGCGGCGAGCGACGGGACGGCTCGGCGGCCGGCGGGGCAGGGCGTTTTCCGCCAGGTGGCCCGGCTGGCGGTGGCTCGGTTGGTGGACCAGGGCGCTCGAGACGAGAAACAGGCGGCGGGAGGTGTTGTTCCGGCTCCAATATCGGAGCTGGTCGAGGAGGACGCGGTCGGAATCCGAGAGGCCTTCGGCGAGGCGGCGAGGCGTGGTGCGGTCCGGCAGGACGAGGAGGGCGGCGCCACCCGCCGGCTCGGCGGCATCGAGGCATTCGACCTCGTAGGTTGGAGCGGCGCCGTCCGGTGGTCTTGCCAGAGCCTCGGCCAGGGCGTCGCCCAGAGCGTCTCCGGCGTGGGCCAGCAGCAGCCGGCGCGGTGAGTCGTCACGGACCGCGGCGACGGTGCTCACCGGTGGATCATCCGGCCGAGGTGACGCCGGGGGGCTCCGCGGCGCCGTCGACGGTGCGGACTTCGAGGCCTTCTCCTTCGACGATCTTCATTCGCCGACGCACCGGCAGGTTCTCGAAGGTATCGACCGCGCCGCTCGGCCAACGCACCGTCAGGCGATCGACCTTGGGCCGGTCGCCGAGGCCGAAGGACAGGCGGCGGTGGTGCTGCGAGGCATAGCTCGAGCCGGCGGCGACCACCTGGGTCTGGATGAGGTCGCCGGCCTCGAGGGTGACCTGGGCGCCGTAGCCGGAACGGTTGCTGGCTCGGCCTACCAGGTCGATGGAGATCCAACCCCAGCGCTGGCCGACGTCGTTGCGCAGCAGGGTGGGAGCGGCGCGCTCGACCCTGCCGCTGTCGCCGGGGTTCTGGTTGATGGCGAGGTCGAGATCGCCGTCGTTGTCGAAGTCGGCGATGGCGAGGCCGCGGGCGTCCTTGCCGTCGTCGGCGCCCAGGGCCATGGCGACGTCCGTGAAGCGCGGGATGCCGTCCTGCCCCAAGCCTTCGTTGCGCAACAGGTTGTTGGTCTCGTAGCCGTTCCACGACATCTCGCCGCGAAACTCGTCGCTATAGAAGGTGCCCTTTTTGTACTCGTCGATGTGCGCGACCGCGCCCAGGATGTAAGGCAGTCAAAGATCGTCGTAGGTTCTGCCGCTGATCCAACCGTTGTTGGCGTAGATGTCTTGGAGGCCGTCGTTGTCGTAGTCCAGGAAGGCCGAGCCCCAATACCAGCCGAAGGGGTTGGTGCCGGCGGTTTCGGTGACTTCCCGGAAGGCGCCGTCGCCGTCGTTCAGGAGCAGCGAGTTGCCCTTGACCATGCGGTCGCCGTAGTCGTGCCAGTCGGCCCCGGCGTAGCCGAAGATCTCCTGGTAGAGGGGGAAGTCCTCCCGCACGGTGCCCTGGCGCACGCTGTTCATCAGGTAGCCGTAGAGGGTGGTGGATTGGCCGTACCAGCGCTGGCCGGAGTGGACGTTCGAGATGTAGAGGTCGAGATCGCCGTCGTTGTCCGCGTCGCCCCAAGAGGCGCTCATGCCGAAGCCGAAGTCGAGGGCGCCGGCCTCGTCGCTGACGTCTGAGAAGCGCACGCTGCCGGTTGGGTCGGCCCCTTCGTTGCGCAGCAGGGCATTTCGGCCGAAGTCGTTGGCGACATAGAGGTCCTGGTCGCCGTCGCTGTCGTAGTCCGCCCAGGCGACGCCCAGGGTGAGACCGCCTTCCCGCACCCCGGCTTCGTCCGTCACGTCGGTGAACCGGAAGCCGCCGTCGTTTCTCAAGAGGGAGTTGCCCTGGCCGTTGCGGGTGTAGAAGAGAGTGGTCGGCAGGTCGACTCGCGGGTCGAGGTAGCGGCCGAGGTAGAGGTCGAGGTCGCCGTCGGCATCGTAGTCCGCGGCGCTCGCCACCACCACGAACTGCCGGCCGAGCTCCACTTCGCCGCTCAGGTCCGTGAAGCGGGGGATGCCCGAGGCGTCCGGACCGTCGTTGCGCAAGAGCAGGCTGCCGTCCATGAAGCGGCCGAGGAAAAGGTCGTCGTCGCCATCGTTGTCGAGGTCGAGAAACAAGGCCACGTTGACCGCAGAAATCTCCGCCGGCAACCCCGCTTCGGCGGTAATGTCGGCGAACTGGAGGTCGCCTTCTGAATCCGGACCGAGGTTCTTGTAGAGCCGCGGCTCGATGCCGTCGGCGAAGTAGAGGTCCACCCAGCCGTCGTTGTCGACGTCCGCGGCCGACACGCCGGCGGAACCGTAGGGCAGGATTTCGAAGACTTTCGGATCCCACTCGGGGGTCTTGAAGCGTGGGTTGAAGCGCGCCCGGTGGCCGATGCCGGCGGCCGCCGCAATGTCCGTGAAGCCGCTGCCCGCGCCGCGGGTGGTCACCCCTTCGAGGAGTTCCTGGCGGACGATGGCCCAACCTTCCGCCGAGGCGTTTTCGGAGCGCGCCAAGTGGAGGCGGAGCTTGGCCTGGCTTTCGAACCGCTTGCCGTCTTCGCCGCGGCCCCGCAGCCAGAGCACCGAACGCACGACGGCGTCGTCGTCGCCGTCCATGGTTTCGACCCGGCCGAGCTTGAGCTTGGCCTTCTCGAAGCTCTCGACGCCTTCGAACAGTGCCGCCATCTGCGCCACCGCCGCGCCGCGGTCCACCGCCGCGCCGCTCTCGGCTTCGCGCCAGTGGGCAACCTCGACGCCGCCGCGGTTGGAAACCGGTGCGGCAATCCAGCGGCCACCCTGTGGGTGGGAGTAGTCGTCCGCATAGCAGGCGGCGATGCGCTCGATATCTTGCTCTTTCAAGCCGGCGCCGAGTTCGTTCAGCAATTGGATGGCGGAGGTGCCAGTGGTAGCCAGCCGGTCCGCCCGCTCCTGGACGCGGACGGTGCTCCAGGCGACCGCGGCGACCAGCAGCAGAACCGGCAGAACGAAAAGCAGCATTTTCTTGCGTTGGTTCATGGCATAGGGGTCGCCCATCGGACGGAATCGTTCATGGGGAGGTCGCCTCGCTCCATTCTAGGGTCGTCGAAGCCCGGGCCGCGTTACTTGCGGCGGCACCGGCGAAGATCCGCTGTGCGACCTGCTGAGCCGAGACGATCACCGGAGTGATTCCGCCGCCGGGCCGCACCCAATGGCCCACCCGGTACAGGCCTTCGGCGGCGCCCTCGAGGCCCGGCCGGTCACTGCCGAGCTGGTCCGGTGACATCTCCCAGCCGAGCATCGCACCTTGGGTATTGCCGGTAAAACGCCAGGATGTGTGGGCGGAGGCGGCGGAGCGCACCACCACCCGTTGTTCGATGCCCGGCATCACCCGCGCCAGATGGCCGAACATCTCCGCCTCGACGGCCGCCTTGTGCTCCGCCCAGCGGCCCTCCGCCTCCAGTCGGGGGTAGTCGATCTCCTGGACCTTCTGCAGGATCACGATCTGCCCACCTTCCGGAGCTAGGGAGGGATCGTAGAGGGTCGGCGAGAAGATTTTGCAGATCAAGCCGTCGCGGCCCACCCGGTCCGGGTCCCAGTGGCGCCAGTAGTAGCCCTGGGCCTCGGCCAGCTCCGCCGGCGAGACGTCCGACAGGCCGATGTGGACGAGAAAGCACGGATAGCTCGGCCGCAGGTGTCGGTAGGTGCCGTCGCCGGTGGACTTCGGCCGCGAACCGCGATCGGTGGCGAGGAGGGTTCGGTCCGTGTGCAGGAGGTCGCCGTTCGACACCACCACCGGTGCCGCCACCCGGTACTCGCCGCGCAGCGTTCCGCGGTCCGTCGTCAACCGCACCCCCGCCACCCGGTCGCCCTCCACCTCGATGCGCTCGGCGGCGGTGCTCATCAGGATGTGCCCGCCGCGCGCCTCGAAGGTGCGGGCGAGTTCGTCGGCGAAGGCCTGGGAGCCACCCACCGGGTAGTAGTTGCCGAGGAAATACGACAGCCGCAGCATCGAGTCGAACACGAAGGAGGTGCGTTCCGGCGGCGATCCCCAGTGCGGGCAGTCGGCGGTCAGCAGAAGGCGGAGCTTGGGGTCGGAGATATGACGGTCGAGGGCGTCCGTCACGGTGAGCGGCGCCAGGTCGCCGAGGTGGGTCTCCGGGCGCTCGCGGAAGTACACCATCAGGCCCTTGGCGTAGGCCCGGCGGACGGCGGCGAAGAACTCATCTAGGGCTTGCCGCTGGTGGGGGAACTCATGGTCGAGGCGGCGGCGGTAGACGTCGAGTTCCGCCGGCACTTCGAATCGGCTGCCGTCTGGAAAGTGGAAGGTGTCCACCGGGTCCATCCGCACCCAGCGGGTGCGCACTCCGAGGTTCAACAGCAGCTTGCCGGTGAGGGTTTCCGGGTTGCCGAGGAGAGGGTAGAAGTGCGAGGCCGCGTCGAAGGTGAAGCCGCCGCGGCGGAAGGTGCTGCAGTAGCCGCCGACCATGTAGTGGCGCTCGACCAGCAGCACCGACAGGCCTTGCCGCACCAGCAGGTTGGCGCACACCAGGCCGCCGACGCCGGCGCCGATGACCACCGCGTCGTAGCGATCTTCGGGAGGTTGCCGGCGGAGACCCTTGAACCGACGCCTCATGAGCCTTCCGGGCTTTCCTCCGGGCGGTTGCGGCCATAGTGCTCGTGGGCTCCGACGAACTCGCCGCTGGCGATGGCGGCGGCCATCGAAAGATCGCCCGCCAGCAGGGTGGCGGCAGTGATCTCGGCCAGTTTGCGGGCGCCGCCGGTACCGGCGCAACGGAGCACCTCCAGGCATTCCCGCCCGGTGCCCGCGCCGGTGCCGCCGCCGACGGTGCCGAGGGTGAGGGAAGCGAGGGTGACGCTCGCTTCGAGATCGCCCTCGGTGGTGGCTTCGAGCTGGGTGAGGCCGACGCAGGAGTTGCCGACATTGGCGACGTCCTGACCGCAGGCGATGAATAGGGCGGTCAAACCGTTGGCGTAGTGCCCGCAGTAGCCCAGGGAGCCGCTGGTGAAGTGGCCGGCGACGGTGTCCCGCCACAGCGAGGCCATGTCCTCTGCGGTGGTGCCGAGGACCGTCCGCACCACTCGTCGGGGAAGCCGGGCGCCGGCCACCACCTTCTTGCCCTTGCCGCCGCGCAGCAGGGAGCCGGCCGGCCGCTTCTCGGCGCTGTAGCCGGAAAACACCAGGTAGCGCTCGCCGCCGACGCGCTGCAGGATCACCCGGCAGGCGGCGTCCGTCGCCTTGACGATCATGTTCATGCCGTGGGCGTCGCCGGTGGAATAGACGAAGTCCACGATCACCTTGCGGCCGGCCGGCAGGCAGGTCACGTCGAGCAGCCGGCCGTGGTGGGTCGTCGCCTCGGCGGCGGCGCGGATCTCGTCCAGGTGTCCCGGGAGCGCTCGGGCGAAATCGTGTGCCGCCGCGATGTCCGAAAAGTGGAAGATCGGGGAGACTCGGTTCGAGTCCAGATGGATCCGCGCCTGGGCGCCGCCGGAGCGGGTCAACGCCACCATGCCGCGCTCATAGGAGCGCACCAAGGCGCCTTCGTTGGTGGCGAGGGGGACATAAAACACCCCCTGGGCATGCTCGCCATGGACTTTCAGCGGGCCCGCCACCCCGAGGGGCGTCTGGGCCGCCCCGATGGGATTCTCGACATTGCCCCGCATCGCCGGGGCATCGACGGAAAACCGGCCGACGTGCTCCAGCCGCGCCCCGGTCCGTTCCTCCACCCACCGCCGACGTTCGTCGACCTGCGGCCGCTCGTAGCCCTGGCCTTCGTAGCGGGGAACGAGGCGAGCCCGCCGGGGCTTCAGAAGGATTTCGTCGTCAGGGTCCATTGGAGAGGCGGAGGTCACAGAGCGAGTATAGCGAGGAATATGTACGTATTTATTCTGCTTGGCGTTGCTAGGGAGAATCCAGGCTTTGTAGGAAGTCGCGAAGCGCAGACTCCAGCACCGGCAAATCTCTCGTGACGACCTCCCAGATGGTGTCTAGCTGGACCTTGCCGTATTCGTGGACGAAGTGGTTCCGAATCCCTTTGATTTTTCGCCATTCGGTTCCGGTTAGGCGAGCTTGAGTTTCGGCAGATACTCGATTGGACGCTTCGCCGAGAATCGCGATCGCATGCTGGACCGCATACGCCAGCTTCTTGTCGCGGGCCAGTTCGTCCAAAGAAAGCTCGCCCAAGAAACTTTGAGCGTCGCTAGCCGCTTCGAGCATCTCCCGAAGATAAGTCTCGTCTCTACGAGGCAACATAGGCGAGTTCGAGTTCGTTGCGGACCACGTCTTCGCGGAAGTATCGGCTGAGCTCCGGCACGGTGCGCAGGTTAACCTTTCGCTCCACGAGCGCGGTCAGATCTTGTTCGATTCCAACCAGATCGAAGAGGCTGATTCGGGCGTCGGACTCAAACTCCACCAGTACATCGATGTCGCTATGGGGTCCAAACCCGTTGTTGCGATCCGAGCCGAAGAAACCAAGTTTTCGGATCTTGTGTTCGTCGCAAAAAGCACGAAGGCGGTTCTCCGAAACCGGGAGACGGCTGAGCGGAAGGAGGGGGGGAAGAGTCTCCCCCGTGGGCACCGGCAGGAGATATCCGCTTCCTGTGACGTCGAACAGGAGCACCCGGTCTCGGAGGACGGAAACCTCGGAAAACTCTCGAGCGTTGGATTGCAAAGCGGGTTCTTCCCGGATCGCCGCCGCCAGCCGGGCCGGCAATTCGTGGACCGTCCAAGCTGTCGACACCCTCCATTCGGAATTGTCGTAGAGGAGCAACCGGTAGGCTGGGAAGGCGCGGTAGTCCTTCAACTTGGTGGACTTCTTCATCACCGAGGCGAGCGCCTCTGCTGTCCACCTACGTTCCGGCTCGTCGCCAAACGCGATCGGACCGTCCATGGCGATGCCCGGAAGCCGGACCGTTGTCCCTTCGAGGAGGGATCCCTCGGGTGCCTCCTCGAGTTTCGTCCTCGCTCTGGCGAACTCCTGCGAGATCACCTCGACAATCTCTAGCCCGAAGCGGTTGGAGCCCGCGATGACGTCGCAGTCCGGACTCTCGCCTTGCGAAATCCGTAGCGGAAAGTCGACCAGCCCGTGAGTCTCCAGGGTCCGCAGATAGTGGACGATGCAATAGCGTTCGCGGGCTTCGGTCGTTCGACCCTCCGTTTGGCGAGGAACGGAGATGTCGAGGGTACCCAGTTTCGCGCGCAGTTCTTGGCCGGTTTCTGCGGCCAAGGTGTTTCCGAAGGTTCCGAAGAATCCGTCCTCCATACCGCCATTTTAGCGCGGACACCGTTCGTTTCCGGTGTCCGCCAGGCCAGGTTTGCAGTGAAGAGTCTCGCGGCCCTCTGCCGGTGGGCCTAGTGAACAACTGCGCTGTCGCCGCTGCTGGACTCCGCCGCCGGCGGTGGGTCCGGTAGGGGCTCCAGGTGGCCGGTGCCCTTCAAGGTCGCCAGATCGATGGTGCCGTGGCAGCGCACCCGCTGGTAGTCGAGGGTGAGGTCGCCGACCAGCTTGACTTCGCCCTCGCCGGCGTCGAAGTCGGCGGCGGAGAGGTCGCTCGCCTCCGGGTCGAGGCGGACGCCGAGTTCGGTTCCGCCGCGGGTACCGGTGAACTTGAGATGGACATAGCCGCGGTCGAGACAGGCCTTGAAGAGTTTCAGGCTCGGCTCCGGCCGGAGGCTGGCTTCAATGGGCTGTTCGGTGGTCAGGCGTTCTACGAGGTCGCTCATGGGGGTCGATCTCCAGGGAGAGTTTTGACCGGCCGTACCGGTCTAGAGATAAATTGTGATACGACTATACAACGTGAGCCGAAGGTTTGCTTCTGCTCAGAGGTGAAGTTTTGGTCTTCAGTAGGTTCAGGTACTTCTGCGCGCTGTCGGCCGGAACGGTGGTTGACGTCGCTTCGATCGGAGCCGGCGCGGGCGGAGGAACACGGCAAGGTAGAGCACGGTAAAGGGGTCAGAAATGAAGTTTCTTCGCTTCATCGCCAGCCGGTCCGGCCGGGCGCGATGGATTCTCGCGTCGGCGGCGGCGATCGGTATTTTTAGCGGTGCCGCCAGCGTAGCGCTGATCGCCGTCATCCAGGCAGCCTTGAACGCCTCCGGGCCTCGGTTGGCGGGCATCGGCTGGACCTTCGCCTTTCTGTGCGTGTTGATCACCGCCACGCGAGTGCTGTCGGTGGTGTTGCTGGCCAAGCTCGGCCAGGGGGTGGTGCGGGAACTGCGGGTGGATCTCAGCCGGCAGATCGCTGCGGCGCCGCTGCGCCAAGTCGAAGAGCTCGGTCCCAACCGCCTCCTCGCCACCCTGACGGACGACATCAACACCATCTCTCAGGCGTTGGTCTTCATCCCGCCGATCTGCCTCAACGGCTCCATCGTCGCCGGCTGTTTCCTGTACCTGGGCTTTTTGGACCGCGGCCTGTTCTTGCTACTGCTCGCCGCCTTCGTCCTCGGCGCGGTGACCTACTTCATCCCGGCACAGCTCGGAATCCGCAAGTTCCACGCCGCCCGTGAACAGCAGGATGTCCTCTTCGGGTTTTTCGAAGGACTGTTGCGCGGGGCGAAGGAGTTGCGCCTTCATCGCCGGCGCCGGCGGGTGTTTTCGAACCTGCTCTCCGGAGTCGCTGACCTCGCCCGCAAGCTGCGGGTGCGGGCCGCCCTGATCTACTCCGCGGCGGAGGCCTGGGGGCGTTTGCTGATTTTTGTGGTGATCGGGGTTCTGCTCTTCGCCCGGCCGGACGCTCTGGCGGCGGATCGCGCAGTGCTGACCGGCTTCACTCTGGTGCTGTTGTTCATGATGGGGCCGCTGCAGGCGCTGTTCGATTCCATTCCCTCCTTGGGCATGGCGGAAGTATCCGCCAAGAAGGTGGCGAGTCTCGGCTTTTCCTTGGACGGCGGCACCATCGAGGATCTCGAGATCCTGCCGGAGAAGCGCCGGTCGTGGCAACGGATCGATCTGCGCGGTGTGTGCCACACCTACCGCCGCGAGGGGCAGGAGCACGACTTCCGCCTCGGACCCATGGACCTGTCCTTCGAGCCCGGCGAGGTCGTTTTCCTGGTGGGCGGCAACGGTAGCGGCAAGACCACCCTCGCCAAGGTGATCGTCGGCCTCTATCCGCAGGAGGAGGGCGAGATCCTGCTCGACGGCGAGCCGGTGGGGGAGCACAACCGCGACGACTACCGTCAGCTCTTTTCGGTGGTGTTCTCGGACTTCTACCTGTTCGATTCCCTCCTCGGCCTGGAGGCGCCGGACCTCGACGAGGCGGCCGGCCGCTACCTGCGCGAGCTGCAGATCGACCACAAGGTCGAGGTGAAGGATGGGCAGCTTTCCGCCACCGAGCTGTCCCAAGGGCAGAGGAAGCGCCTCGCCTTGCTCACTGCCTACCTGGAGGACCGCGACGTCTACGTGTTCGACGAGTGGGCGGCGGACCAGGATCCGGTGTTCAAGGAGGTCTTCTACCGGCGGGTGCTGCCGGACCTCAAAGCGCGGGGAAAGGCGGTTCTCGCCATCTCCCATGACGACCGCTATTTCCACTTGGCGGATCGGGTGTTCAAGCTCGAAGACGGCGCGCTTCGGTTCGCCGGCGAGGCCGACGATTTGGTGACCGATCCGGCCGCCCTCTCGGGCCTCGCGCCGGTAGGCTTCTGAAGCCCTTCGGTGGCGCCATCTTGTCCCGCTCGTCCCGTTGATGAACACCCTGATTATGTATAATTGGCTCTAGGCAGAATTATGTATTAAAAGGCAGGCATATTGTCATATAAGCGCACTTGCACGGATCAGCATATGAGGCCAACTTCCAGTCTCGGCGAGGCTTAGGCCGCTCCGGATGCGAAAGGAAACCATCGCAGCAATGAAAATACAGAAAGTAGATTCCGAGAAGTTCTACACGGCCTACGGTATCCGGTGCCAACAGGTGTATCCGTGGCAAGGCGTCACCGATACTCCCTTCTTCACCGCTTGGGCCGTGGTTCCGCCGGGCGGCATTGCCCGCGCCCACAAGCACCAGGAGCACGAGAGTTTCGTCATCGTCAAGGGCCGCGGCCGGATGACCATCGACGGCGAGAGCCGCGAGGTGGAGCCCGGCGACGTGGTCTTGATGGAGCCCTTCACGACCCACGAATTGGTCAACCTTTCGGACGACGAGGAGTTGATGTTCCTCGACCTCGCCTGGGAGGACTTGATCGAGGCGGTGGGGCGCAACGACGCCGCCCTAGCCAACGGCCACTCAAGCGGCGAGCCGACCCGCCGGGTGCTGGCGACGGCGACACCGCCGACGCCCAATGGCGATCTCCACGTGGGGCACCTGTCCGGTCCCTACCTGTCGGCGGATCTCTTTACCCGCTACCACCGCATGCGCGGCCGCGACGCCGCCTACCTGACGGGCGTTGACGACCACCAGAGCTACACCGAAGCCAAGGGGGAGGTGATCGGCGAGACGGCCCGTGCCGTGGCCGACCGCTTCGGCGACGCGATCGAGGGCACCCTCGAACTTGCCGACATCCGTCTCGACGTCTTTGCCCGGCCAAAGACGTCGCCGTACCACGTCGAGCGCACGCAGGAGGTCTTCCGCCGGATGGTGGACAACGGTTCCATCGTGGCGCGCGAGGCGCCGACGCCGTACTGCGTCTCCTGTGAGTGCTACCTCTTCGAGGCCTACATTGTCGGCCGCTGCCCGCACTGCGGCGAGAGTTCGCACGGCAACGCCTGCGAGCCCTGCGCTCGGCCCAACGACTGCGCCGACCTGCTGGACGCCACCTGTGTCCACTGCGGCAACACTCCGGAACTGCGGCCCTACAGGCGTTTCTACTTTCCCCTGGCGCCCTTCGCGGAGCGCCTCGAAGCCTTCTGGGATCGCACCCACATGGGGCCGCATCTGCGCGCCCTGTGCGACACCATGCTCGACGAAGGCCTGCCGGACATCGCCGTCAGCCAGCAGACCGACTGGGGCGTTCGGGTGCCGATCGAGGGCTACGAGGACCAGGCGATCTACGTCTGGTTCGAGATGGCACCGGGCTTCCTGGCCGCCACTGAAGAATTGGGAGAGGGGCGCGAGGACGCCTTCTGGCGCACCGACGATGCGGAGGTGGTGCAGTTCTTCGGCTTCGACAACGGCTACTTCTTTGCCGTTCTCTTCCCGGCCATCTTCATGGCCTACGACGAGGCCATCCGGCTGCCGACGACCTTCGTGACCAACGAGTTCTACCGCTATGAGGGTTCGAAGTTCTCGACCAGCCGGAACCACGCCATGTGGGGCCGGGAGCTGCTGGATCGGGTGCCGGCCGACGTCGCCCGCTTCTACCTCGCCTGGGACGGTCCCGAGACGGAGCAGACCAACTTCACCTTCGCGGAACTGCAGGACACCGTGGACCGCGAGCTGTCAAACCACTGGCAAGGCTGGCTCCACGATCTGCACGGGAAGCTGGCCGACAGCGACTACACGGTGCCTTCGACGGGCGCCTGGTCAGATGACCAGCAGCGCTTCTTTCAACAGTTGATCGATCTGGTGGCGGAGGCGGCCGCGGCCTATGAGGCGCGTTCCTTCTCGCCTCAGCGGGCGGCGAGGGTGGCCGTGGAACTGGTCCGCCTGGCGCGCCGCTTCAGCGCCGCCCAGACCCACTGGAAGGGCCTGCCCGGACGCTACGAGATATGGCGCACGGCCCTGGCCCTCGAGGTCCTGGCGGCCAAGACGCTGGCGATGATCACAGCGCCGTTGATGCCGTCCTTCGCCGACCGGCTGTGGCGCACTCTGGGGCAAGAAGGCTCCATCGAGAATGCCCGCTGGGAGGAAATTCCACAGTTTGTGCCCGGCGGCCGGCGGGTGAAGGGCCTGGATGCGCCCTGGTTCGCCGCTTCCGAAACCCTCGAGGTCGCGGCGAGCTAGTGCGCTCTCGCGTCTCGGACCGGAGGTGACGGATCCGATGGCGAATGCTTTCGACGGCTTGCCCGGCTCGGATTTGAATCGTCCGGCCGGGCAAAACTCAGATGGGTCCGGTGGCGGCGCTTTCACGCCGCCTTGGCCGACCCTCGTCCACCTGCTGAGGCAGCGCTCGAAGGGGAGTCTGGCCAGCAAAGCGGCCTACACCTTTCTCCACGATCAGCCGGGGGACGGCGGTGAGGAGCGGATCGCCGGCCGCCTGACCTTTGGTGAGCTGGATCGCCGCGCCCGGGAGATCGCGGCAGCGCTCCAGCAAGGCGATCTGCGCGGCCAGCGGGCGTTGCTGCTCTACTCCCCGGGCATCGATTTCGTGGCGGCCTTCTTCGGCTGCCTCTATGCCGGGGTGATCGCCGTGCCGGCCTTCCCGCCGACCTCCGTCCGCAGCCTGCCGCGCTTGCTGGCGGTAGCCGAGGACGCCCAGGCCGGCGTCGCCCTGACCACCGCTGAATTGGCGGCGCGCTTTCAAGGTCTCGCCGGGGCGGCGCCGGGGATGGATCGCATCCACTGGATCGCCACGGACACCCTGCCGGACGGCGCCGCCGACGCTTGGCGCGACCCGCGGGTGACCGGCGAGGACCTGGCCTTCCTGCAGTACACCTCTGGCTCCACCTCGGCGCCCAAGGGCGTGATGGTGTCGCACGCCAACCTGCTGCATAACGAGGAGCTGATCCGCCGCGCCTTCGGCCAGTCCGAGGAGTCGGTGATCGTCGGCTGGCTGCCGCTTTATCACGACATGGGGCTGATCGGCAACGTCCTGCAGCCGCTCTACGTCGGAGCCTCTTGCGTGCTGATGTCGCCCTTCGCCTTTCTCAAGGCACCGATCCGCTGGCTGCGGGCCATCAGCCGCTTCCGGGCGACCACCTCCGGCGGACCGAATTTCGCCTACGACTTGTCCGTCCACAAGGTTCCGCCGGCGCTGCGGCAGGGGCTGGACCTTTCCTCTTGGCGGGTGGCCTTCAACGGCGCCGAACCGGTGCGCGCAGGCACCCTCGAACGCTTCGCCGCCGCCTTCGAGCCGCACGGCTTCGACCGCCGCGCCTTCCAGCCGTGCTACGGCCTGGCGGAGGGGACCTTGTTCGTCACCGGGGAGCCGATCGCCGAGGAACCTCGGGTGCGGCCCTTCGATACGGCGGCCCTCGAGGAGGGGCGGGCGGCAGGAGATCAAGACGGCCGGCCGCTGGTTTCGAGCGGCAGCCTGGCCGCCGGCGTCGAGGCCGGTCAGCGGCTGTTGGTGGTCGATCCCGAGAGCGGCCAGGAACGGCCGGCCGGCGCTGTGGGCGAACTGTGGCTCACCGGCCCGAGCGTCACCGGCGGCTACTGGCGGCGAGAGGACGCGACGCGCGAGGTGTTCGGCGCCCGCCTCGCCGACGGCGACGTGACCCGATTCCTGCGCACCGGCGACCTGGGATTCGTGGAGGACGGCCGGTTGTTCGTCACCGGCCGCCTCAAAGACCTGATCATCCTGCGCGGCCGCAATCACTACCCGCAGGACATCGAGTTGACCGCCGAGACCAGCCATCGGGCCCTGCGGCCGGGCTGCTCTTCGGCCTTCGGCGTCACCGTGGATGATGAAGAGCGCCTCGCCATCGCCCTCGAAGTGCGGCCGGAAGTGGCCGAGAAGGGCGACCGCGAAACCCTCGCCGGGATTGTCGAAACGGTGCGCCGGGCGATCGTCGCCGGTCATCAGGTGGATCCCCACCGGGTGGTCCTGCTGGCGCCGCGCTCGGTTCCCAAGACCTCCAGCGGCAAGGTGCAGCGCCGTCTGTGCCGCGCCCGTCTGCTCGCCGATGAACTGCCGGTGGTGTACATGAGCGGCGGTGGTGACGAGGCACCAGACGATCCAGAGAATCCTTCCGGCGGCGGCGGAAGCGAACCGCCGGCCGATCCGGCTCAGCTCCGGATGCTCGAAGGGGTCTTGCTGCAGCAGGCGGCGAAACTCCTCAAGGTCGAGCCCGAAAGCCTCGACCGTGAGCAACCCCTGCCCCTCGACTCCCTGGCGGCGATGGAGGTGCAAGAGGCCGTCGAGGCGGCCTTCGGCGTGTCGCCACCGCTCGAAGAATTGTTCGACACGCCGACCGTCGCCTCCCTGGCGGCATGGATTCTGGAGGCGCAGAAAGCTCCGCCGGAGAAGCCGCCCTCCGCAGGACCGGCGCCGTCCACCGCGGAAGGGGCACCGGTTTCCGCGGCGCCGCGAGAGATTCCGCTGTCCATCGGCCAGCGCGCCCTGTGGTTCCTGGAGCGGGTGACGCCGGACGGTGACTCGAACCACATCGCCTTCGGCGGGCGGGTGGTCTCGGGCCTGGACTTTGAGACCTTCGCGGAGCCCTGGAGGCGAGTCGTGAAGCGCCATCCGCTGCTCTCCGCCCGGGTGGTGGAGGAGGGCGGCGAGGCGCGCCTGTCGATCGATCCGGAGATGGCTGTGGACCTCACCCGGGACACCTCCGGCGACCCGCTCGACGAGGTACTGCGGCGGGAAGTGCGCACCCCCTTCGACCTCGCCGAAGGTCCCCTGGCTCGCTGCCGCTGGATCGAGCGCGCGGGAGCGCTTGAGGATGACCGGCCGGTGCTGCTCTTTGTCTTCCATCACCTGGTGGCGGACCTCGGCTCGATGGCGGTGATCGCTTCGGAACTGGCGACCCTGCTGGAGGATTCAGCGGCCGAGCTGCCCGCTCCGGACGGCGCCTACGGCGAGTTCGTGGCCCGCGAATCCGATCGTCTGCTGGGAGCGGAGGGGCTGGCCGGGCAGGACCTAGCGCCGGAAGGCGAGCGCCTGGCCGGGTTCTGGGCCGCGGAGTTGGCCGATGTGCCGGCGCAGATCGAGCTGCCGGCGGATCGCCCGCGGCCGCCGGTGCAAAACTTCACCGCCGGCTACACCCGCTTCTTCGTCGCCGCCGACACGGTTGCGGCGTTGGGCCGTGCCGC
Source organism: Acidobacteriota bacterium (assembly GCA_039030395.1). Classification (NCBI taxonomy): domain Bacteria; kingdom Pseudomonadati; phylum Acidobacteriota; species Acidobacteriota bacterium. Next base: position 79,017 of record JBCCEF010000018.1, on the reverse strand, counting down.
CCGGGCGCAGAAGGCGACGCCCTTCGTCGCACTGCTCGCCGCCTTCCAGGCGTTCCTCGGCCGGTTGACCGGCCAGCGTGACTTCTGTATCGGCGCGCCGTCCTCCGGCCGCACGGCGGCGGAGGCTTCGCTGGTCGGCTACTTCGTCAATCCACTGGTCTGGCGGGCGGATCTGTCGCCCGTTGCGGACGAGGCGCGGGAGCCGACCTTCGGCGAACTGATCGCCCGCGCCCGGGGCCGGGTACGGGCCGGCCTGGACCACGCCGGCATGCCCTTCCCGATGCTGGTGGAGCGGGTGCGCACGGAGCGAGATCCCAGCCGTTCGCCGCTCTTCCAGGTGTGGCTGTCGCTGGCCCAGGGCTCTCCTTCCATGGACCGCGGCCTGGGCGCCTTCTTCCTGGGGGCCGACGGGGCCGCCCTCGACATCGGGCCCCTCACCCTCGACGCGGTGCCTCTCGAGCCGCTGGCGGCGCCTTTCGATCTGTCTCTCTCCCTGGCGCCGCTGGCGGATGAGGCCGGCGGTCGCGGCCTCACCGGCCTCTTCGCCTTCGCCCGAGAGTTGTTCGACCGCACCACCGTCGAGCGCTGGGCGGCGGCCTTCGGTCGCTTCCTCGAAGCGGTTGTCGCCGAGCCGAACCGCCCGGCCGCCGAGGTCTCGTTGTTGTCGCCGCCGGAGCGGCAGCAGGTGCTGCGCGAGTGGAACGAGCAACAGCCGGCTGCGGCGACGCCGAGCGGCATCCTCGAGCCCTTCCGGCGGCAGGTGGCGGCGCGGCCCGCAGAGATCGCCGTGTCGCAGGGCGACGACACCCTGACCTACGCCGAGTTGGACGCCGAAAGCGATCGCTGGGCGCGCCATTTCTTGAGCCTCGGCGCCCGGCCGGAAGAGCTGATCGGGGTGGCCTTGGAGCGTCGCCCGCACCTGCTGGTGGCCCTGTTGGCGGCGCTCAAGGCCGGCGTCGCCTATGTTCCCATCGACCCGACCTACCCGGCCGACCGGCTGCGCATGATGATCGAGGATTCCGCCCTGCGCTGGGTGGTCAGCCAGGGCGATCTGGTGGACCATCTGCCCCTCGGCGATGCCCAGCCGCTCCTCATCGACGGACCGCAACCGGCGAACGGTGGAGAGCCCCTCCCGGCTCTACCGTCCGCCGAGCGCGCCGCCTACGTGATCTTTACCTCCGGTTCCACCGGCCGCCCGAAAGGGGTGGTGGTGAGCCACGGTGCGTTGATCAACTTCTTGCTGGCGATGGGCGAGGCGCCGGGTCTCGGTGCGGACGATCGCTGGCTGGCGGTGACCTCCCTGTCCTTCGACATCTCGGCGCTGGAGCTGTATCTGCCGCTGGTGGTCGGTGGGCGGGTGGAGATCGCGCCGCGCGACGATGTGATCGACGGCCGCCGCCTGGCAGAGCGCCTCGCCGCCTGCCGAGCGACGGTGATGCAGGCCACCCCGGCCACCTGGCGGATGCTGATCGAGGCCGGCTGGACGGGCTCCTCGTCCCTAAAGATCCTGTGCGGCGGCGAGGCGCTGCCGCAGGATTTGGCGAAGGACCTGCTCGCCCGGGCCGCATCCCTGTGGAATCTCTACGGGCCGACGGAAACCACCATCTGGTCCGCCCGCTACCGCTGCCGGACGGCGGACGACGGGCCGCCGCCGATCGGCCGCCCGATCCGCGATACCCGCCTCGTCCTGCTCGACCGCCACCGCCGGCCGGTGCCGGTGGGGGTCGCCGGCGAACTGCTGATCGGCGGCGGTGGGCTGGCCCGCGGTTACCTCGGCCGGCCGGCCCTCACCGCCGAACGCTTCGTTCCGGACCCCTTGGCGGGCGCTGCGGGATCCGGCAACCGCCTCTACCGTACCGGCGACCTCGCACGTTGGCTGCCGGACGGCACCGTCGAATTCCTCGGACGCCTCGACCACCAGGTCAAGGTGCGCGGCTTCCGCATCGAACTGGGGGAGATCGAGACGGTGCTGTCGGCGGTGCCGGGGGTGGCGCAGGCGGTGTGTGCCGCCCGCGGCGACGGTGGCGCGGCGCGGCTGATCGCCTGGGCCACGGCGGACGCCGGCGCAGGCGTTGCGCTGCCGGACGAGGCGGACCTGCGCGCGGCCGCGCGCGCCCGCCTGCCGGAGTACATGGTGCCGGCCCGGGTGGTGCTGCTCGACGCCCTCCCGCTCACCCCCAACGGCAAGATCGACCGCAACGCCTTGCCGTCGCCAGAGCGCGAGGGCGGCGGCGAAGGCTTCGTCATTCCCTCCGCCGGCCTGGAGGAGACCGTTGCCGGCATCTGGTGCGAGGTCCTCGCTTTGGAAGCGGCGGGGGCGGACGACAACTTCTTCGATCTCGGCGGTCACTCGCTGCTCCTCGGGCGAGTGCGGGCGCGGCTGGAAGAGGAACTCGGCCGCTCCCTCTCGCTGGTGGAGCTGTTCCGCTATCCCACCGTGGCGACTTTGGCGGCCTTCCTGCGGGACGGCGCCGAGGACGGCGCGGCGGTCGCCGAGCGGGGCCGCCGGCGGGCCTCCCGACGACGCCGTCTCGGGGGGTCGGGGGCGGGCGGATCCGGAGCGGTGGCGGTGGTCGGCCTCGGTGGCCGATTCCCGGGGGCCGACGACCCGGCGGCCTTATGGCGCCTGCTGGTCGAAGGTCGGGAGGGAATCCGCGATCTCGACGACGAAGAGCTGGCCGCCGCCGGGGTGACGCGCCGCCAAGCCGCCCACCCGGCCTACGTCCGCCGCGCCGGCATCCTCGCCGACTTCGACCGCTTCGACGCCGGATACTTCCAGTACACGCCGCGGGAGGCGGAGCTGCTCGACCCGCAGCAGCGGGTGTTTCTGGAGTGCGCTGTGGCGGCGCTCGAAAACGCCGCCCTCGACCCCAGCCGATTCGACGGCGCCGTCGGGGTGTTCGCCGGCGCCGGCCTGAACGGCTATCTGCTGCATCAACTGATCGGCGAAGCGGGGAAGGACGGTGCCGCTGCATATCAAGTGATGATCGGCAACGACAAGGACTTCCTCGCCACCCGGCTTTCCTACCTGCTGGATTTGGCCGGCCCGAGCGTGGCGCTGCAGACCGCCTGTTCGACCTCCCTGGTGGCGATCCACCTGGCCTGCCGCAGCCTGCTGGCCGGTGAGTGCGACGCGGCGCTGGCCGGCGGCGTGTCCATCGCGGTGCCGCACCACGCCGGCTACCGATACGAGAACGGCATGATCCTGTCGCCGGACGGCCGTTGCCGGCCCTTCGCGGCGAACGCCGCCGGCACGGTGCGCTCGAGCGGCGCCGGGGTGGTGGTGCTGCGGCGCTTGGAGGACGCCCTGGCCGACGGCGATCCCATCCGGGCGGTGGTGCGCGGCACGGCGATCAACAACGACGGCTCGCGCAAGATCGGCTACACGGCGCCCTCCGTCGAGCGCCAGGCGGAGGTGATCGCCGAAGCCTGGGCCGCCGGCGAGGTGGATCCGGCGACGGTCGGCTACGTCGAAGCCCACGGCACCGGCACCGACAAGGGCGACCCCATCGAGCTGGAAGCGCTGGAGCAGGTGTTCGGGACAGCCCTTGGAGATCGCGAGACCCCTTGTGCCCTGGGCTCCGTCAAGTCGAACCTCGGCCACACCGATGCCGCCGCCGGGGTGACCGGCTTCATCAAGGCGGTGCTGGCGCTCGAGCACGGCGTGCTGCCGCCCAGCCTGCACTGCGAGGAGCCTTCGGAGGCGTTGCGCCTCTCCTCCTTCGAGGTGCCCGGCGAGGCGCGTCCCTGGGCCGCCGGCGAGGGTCCCCGGCGCGCCGGCGTCAGCTCCTTCGGCATCGGCGGCACCAACGCCCACGCGGTGCTGGAAGAGGCGCCGCAACGGCGGCCCTCCGAGGCGGAGCTGCCGGCCCGGCCCTACGAACTGCTCACCCTGTCGGCGGCGGATCCTGCAGCCCTCGACGAACTGGGTGAAGCTCTCGCCGACCACCTGCGCTCGCATGACGGAATCGCCCTGGCGGATGTCGCCTACACCCTGCAGGCCGGCCGCCGGGCCTTGCCGCACCGGCGCATCGTGGTCGCCCGGGATGCCGCCGACGCGGCCTCGGCCCTCACTCCGCTGGATGCCTCGCGGGTGCTCGAAGGGCAGAGCCCGGGCACTCCGCCGAAGGTCGCCTTCCTGTTCCCCGGCCAGGGCACTCAGCACGGCGCCATGGGCCGCGAGCTGTATGAGTCGGAGCCCACTCTCCGGCGCGAGATGGAGCGCGGCTTCGAGCTGCTGGCGGCGCGCTGCGATCTCGATCTGCGCGGTTTGCTGCTCGACGGTCTCGAGGTGGAGCGGCTCGACGAAACCCGCTGGACGCAGCCGGCCTTGTTTGTGCTGGAACACGCCTTGGCGGCGCTGTGGGAAAGCTGGGGGGTGAAGCCGGTGGCGATGCTCGGCCACTCCCTGGGCGAGTACGTGGCGGCCTGCCGGGCCGGTGTCTTCACCTTCGAAGAAGGGCTCGAACTGGTGGCCGCCCGCGGCGCTCTGATCCAGGCCCTGCCCGGCGGCGCCATGGCGGCGGTATCGCAGGCGGCGGAGGAGACCGAGCCTTCGCTGCCGGCGGAACTGTCCCTGGCGGCGGTCAACTCGCCGGATTCCTGCGTTGTCTCCGGACCGGCCGAGGCGCTCGCCGCCTTTACCGCCAACCTCGGGGGCGAAGGCGTCCGCTGCCAGCCGCTCCATACTTCCCACGCCTTCCACTCGGCGATGATGGAGCCGGTGCTCGAACCCTTCCGGCAGGTGCTCGCCGGGGTCGAGCTGAAGGCGCCGACGCGGCCCTTCGTGTCGAACGTCACCGGCACCTGGATCACCGCCGCCGAGGCGACAGACCCGGCCTACTGGGTGGAACATCTGCGCCGGCCGGTGCGCTTTGCCGCCGGCCTCGCCACCCTTGCCGAAAGCGGGGCGCTGGTGCTGCTGGAAGTCGGCCCCGGCGATTCCCTTGGTAACCTGGCCCGGCGGCAGGGCGAGGCGGTGAAGGCGTCGCGGGCGGTGCCTTCGATGCCCCATCCGAAGCGCCCGCAACCGGAGGCCGAAGCCCTCGCCACCGCCGTTGGCCGCCTGTGGCTGGCCGGCATCGCCACCGAGGCGGAGGGGCACTGGGCCGGTCGCCCTCACCGCGCCGTGGCCCTGCCGACCTACCCCTTCCAACGCCGGCGCCATTGGGTAGAGGCCGCTGCCGTGAGCCCTCGGCAGGCCGCCGGCGAAGGTCTCTTCGTGCCCTCCTGGCACCGCTCCGCGGCCCTGCCGGCGAAGGAGGTGCCGGAAGGTCGTTGGCTGGTGTCGACGGCAGGCACGGGATTCGGCGAGGAGCTGATCCGATGGCTGCGGGAGCGCGGCGGCGAGGTGGAGCTGATGCGCACCGCGGACGGGGCCTTCGACGGTGCCCAGGTCCTTTCCGGCGGCCCGCGCCAGATGGTGTTCCTGGCAGTCCCCGGAGCGCCGGAGGCGACGTCCGCCTTCGACGCCTGGATGGACCTCTGCCGTGCCCTTGCCGCCGGCTCGCCGCCGGAGGGGACGACCTTGACCTTGGTCACCGCCGGCGCCCATGCGGTGACCGGCGGCGACGGGCCGGATCCGGATCAAGCGGCCTTCGGCGGCCCCTGCCGGGTGCTGCCCCAGGAACTGCCCGGCCTCACCTGCCGGTGGATCGATCTCGACTCCCAAGAGCTGTCGGTCGACGGCCTCGGTGAGGAGTTGATGTCCGCCGGTGCGACGGTGGCGCTGCGCGCCGGCTATCGCTGGCAGCCGGCCTTCGAGGCGCTGCTCTCGGCCGACGAGGTCGTGGAGACCTTGCCCGCCGGCGGTACCTACCTGGTTCTCGGCGGCTTCGGCACGGTGGGCCGGTCGCTGGCGGGGGAACTGGCGCGCCGCGGTGCCGGCCGGCTGGTGCTCGTCGGCCGTTCAAGTCCCGATGCGGAGACCCTGGCGGAACTGCAAGCCCACGCCGTGGAGATCGTGCCCCGGCAGCTCGACGCCAATGATCCGGCGGCTCTCGCCGGTCTGCTTCGGGAGCTGGCGCCGGCGGGCTCCCTGCGCGGCATCGTGCACGCCGCCGGTCCCTCCGGCCGCGCCTCGGTGCGGCCCCTCGCCGCCGAGTCGCCGGCTACCTGGAAGGCCGCTCTGGCCGAGCGCCGGGCGGCCCTGAAGGCCCTCGGCGAAGGGCTGCGGGCGCTCGGCGATGCGGCCGGGAAACTCGATTTCTGTCTCGTTTGCACCTCCCTGTCGGCGGAGCTGGGCGGCGTTGGCTACGGCGCCTATGCCGCGTCTCACCGCTGGGCGGAGGCCTTCTGCGAGCGCCGCCGGCAGGAGGGCTCGGTGCGCTGGGTGGCTCTCGCCTGGGACCACTGGCTGGCAGCGGGTGAGGGCACCCCCGGTGGTGACGGCGGCGCTGAGGGAGGTCTCGGTCGCGCGGCGGCGGCGGAGTTGTTCTCGGCGGCCCTTGACCATCTCATCGCCGGTCCTCGGCTGCTGGCCGTTGCCGGCGATCTGACGGCGCGCTACGAGCGCTGGGTGGAGTCGCCGCCCCGCCCCAGCGCGGCGGTGGAGCGCCATTCCCGGCCGGATCTGCTCAATCCCTATGTAGCGCCTACCGGTGCGGTGGAGGAAGCGTTGGTGGCGGTGTGGGGCGAGGTGCTCGGGGTGGACCGGGTGGGTGTTCACGACAACTTTTTCGAACTCGGCGGCACCTCGCTCCTCGGTGTGCAGGTGATCAGCAGCGTCAACCAGCGTTTCGGGGTGGAGGTGCCCGCCGTCGGCCTGTACGAAGGGCCGACGGTCCACGCCCTCGCCCGGCTGGTGGAGGCGGCCGAGAACCCCGCGCCGGCGGACGAATCCCCGTCCGCCGGTGGCGAAACCATGGAACAGAGCCGCGACCGCGGCGAGATGCGGCGCCGGGCGGCAGCGCGAAGACGGACTCGAGCGTTCGCCCCGGTGCCGGCAGGGGGAGGTCGGTCATGAGAGGCGAGAACCGTGCCGAAGGAGATCTTTTCGGCGTCGCCATTGTCGGCATGGCGGGGCGCTTTCCGGGCGCGCCGGATCTGGGCGCATTTTGGCGCAATCTGCGCAGCGGCGTCGAGTCCATCCGCTTTTTCGATGACGACGAGCTGCGCGCCGCCGGGGTGCCTGAGGAGCTGATCGAGCACCCGCGCTACGTCAAGGCGGGCAGCGTGCTCGAAGACATTGACCAGTTCGATGCCCGCTTCTTCGGCTACGGACCCGGCGAAGCGGCGCTGATCGACCCGCAGCAGCGCCTGCTGCTCGAAACCGCTTGGTGGGCGCTGGAGAACGCCGGCTACGACGCCAAGGCCTTCGACGGCCCGATCGGTGTGTTCGCCGGCTCGACCCTCAGCTCGTACCTCTTGCACCTCGCCCTGAATGGGGGCCCTGGTGGGGGCGGGCTCGTGAGTTCTGCCTCTGCCGGCCCGGCCTTCATGGGCAACTCGCCGGATTTTCTCGCCACCCGGGTGGCCTACAAACTCGACCTTCAGGGGCCGGCATACTCGGTACACACCGCTTGCTCGACCTCGCTGGTGGCGGTGCATCTGGCCTGCCAAGCGCTGCTCGCCTACGAGACCGATATCGCCCTCGCCGGCGGCGTTTCGGTGCGGGTGCCGCACGACGCCGGCTACCTCTCCGAGGAGAGCGGCATCACTTCGCCGGATGGTCATACCCGGCCCTTCGACGCTGCCGGCCGCGGCACGGTTTTCGGCAACGGCGTCGGCATGGTGGTGCTGCGGCGGCTGGAGGACGCTCTGGCCGACGGCGACCGGGTGCTGGCGGTGATCCGCGGCTCGGCGACCAACAACGACGGCTCCGTCAAGGTCGGCTTCACGGCGCCTTCCCTGGGGGCGCAGGCGCGGGTGATCGCCGAGGCCCTGGCGGCGGCGGACGTCGATCCGGCGACGGTCTCCTATGTCGAGGCCCACGGCACCGGCACCGAGCTGGGCGACCCCATTGAAGTCGCCGCCCTGAGCCGCGCCTTCGGCGAGGCCCGAGACCGCTCCGTGCCGTGCGCCCTCGGCTCCGTCAAGTCGAACATCGGCCACCTGGACGCCGCCGCCGGCGTCTCCGGCTTGATCAAAACAGTGCTGATGCTCCGCCACCGGGAAATCCCGCCGAGCCTGCACTTCGAAACGCCCAACCCGAAGATCGACTTCGCCGGCAGCCCCTTCGAGGTGGCGACGGAGCGGCGCCCCTGGACCTCCAGCGACGGTCCGCTGCGCGCCGGGGTGAGTTCCTTCGGCTTCGGCGGCACCAACGTCCACCTGGTGCTGGAGGAGGCGCCGGCGCCGGAACCTCGCCCAGTCCAGGAGCAGGAACAGCTCTGGTTGCTCTCGGCGCGAACGGAAACGGCCCTGGCGACATCGGCGGAGCGCCTCGCGGAGCACCTCCTGGCGCGCGAAGACCTCGACCCGAACGGCGCCGCCTTCACCCTGCAGGTCGGCCGCCGGGCGCTGGCCGAACGGCGAGCGGTGGTCGCCACCGGGCGCGAGGAAGCGGCCGCCGCGCTGCGCGCGGGGCAAGGGCATACCTTCCGCTGCGACCGCGACGACCCGCCGGTGGTGTTTCTGTTCTCCGGCCAGGGTTCCCAGTACGCCGGTATGGGCCGGGAGCTGTACGAGTCCGAGCCGGTCTATCGCCGGTGGATCGACCGGGCGGCGGAGGCCTTCGCCGCGGGCGATTCCGGCGACGGCGCGCCCTTCGACCTCGAGGCGATCCTCGGCGAGGCGGACGACGAGGTTCTGCGCCGCACGGCCAACGCCCAGCCGGCGCTGTTCGCCGTCGAGCACGCCTTGGCGCGGCTGTGGATGAGCTGGGGCATTCGCCCGGCGGCGGTGCTCGGCCACTCCATTGGCGAGATCGCCGCGGCGGTGATCGCCGGCCATCTGCCGTTCGAAGGAGCGGCCCGGATGGTGGTGGAGCGCGGCCGGGCGATGGAGGCCTGCGAGTCCGGTGCGATGCTCGCCGTCGCCCTGGCCGAGGGGGCGGTGGCGGAGCGCCTGGCCGGCACGGCACTCGAGATCGCCGCCGTCAACGGTCCGGCGGCGGTGGTGGTGAGCGGGCCGGACGATGAAATCGCCGCCTTCGCCGCCGCGCTCGCCGGCGAACGGATCGACATCCGTCCGCTCCACACGTCCCATGCCTTCCACAGCCGTTCGATGGAGCCGGCGGCGGAGGCGCTGCGCAGCTTCCTCGCCTTGCAGGATCTGGCAGTCCCCGAGGGCGAGAGGGTGCCCCTCGTTTCGAACCTTTCCGGCGGTTGGATCTCTGCCGAAGAACTTGCTGCGGCGGATTACTGGGCGCGGCAGATTCGCCGGCCGGTGCGCTTCGGGGCGGGACTGGAGACGGCCCTGGCGGAACACGACGGGGTGCTGCTGGAGGTCGGCCCGGGCAACGCCCTCGGTGCCCTCGCCCGGCGCCATCCGACGGTTCGCGGAGCGGCCGGCGGCGAGCGGCCGGTCCTTTCATCCCTGCGCCACGCCCGGCGGAGCGAGAGTGACCGGTCCGTGATGCTCACCAGTCTGGGGCGGCTGTGGGGCGCCGGATGTCGGCCGAACTGGAAGGCGGTTCATGGCGGCGACTCGCGCCGGGTGGCGCTGCCGGGATACCCCTTCGAAAGGCAGAGCTACTGGGTGGGAGGCAGCGCCTCCGTCGCCACCGCGGGCGAGCGGGTGTCGGAACCTTCGATCGCCCACCAGCGGCCGGATCTGGGTCGCGCCTTCGCCGTGCCGGAGACGCCGACGGAGGAGACCCTGGCGGAGCTGTGGGGAGAGCTTCTGGGCGTCAGCGGTGTCGGGCGCTATGACGATTTTTTTGAACTTGGAGGCGACTCGCTGATCGCCACTCGCATGTTGGCGAGGGTGCAGGACCGGCTAGGCACCGCCATCCCCCTCGATCATCTGTTCGCCAGCCCGACCGTCGCCGGCCTGGCGGCGCAACTGCCGGAGAGCTCCGAGCCGGAAGCCGCGGTGACCATTCCGCGGGTTGATCGGAGCGCGGACCTGCCCCTCTCCTTTGCTCAGCAGAGCTTGTGGTTTCTTGCCCACTTCGATCGCACCGGCGGCGCCTACAACCTGCCCGGAGCGTTGCGCCTGCGCGGTCCCCTCGACGCGGATCGACTGGTCCAGGCGCTGGCGGCGGCGGTGGAGCGCCACGAATCTCTGCGTACCCGGTTCGTCGGTGAAGAAGGCCGGGCGCGGCAGGAGATCTTGCCCCAAGCCACCCTTCCCCTCCGCCGCATCGACCTGGCGGGCGCTGAGGGCGGTGAGGACGACCCGCTGGACCGGGCGCTGGCGCTGGCAGCGGAAGACGCTCGGCAGCCCTTCGACCTCAGCCGGGCACCCCTGGGACGGGCGCTGCTGATTCGCCTGGCAGCGGAAGATCATCTGTTCCAGCTCACCCTCCACCACATCATTTCCGACGGTTGGTCGTGGAACGTGCTGCGCCGGGAACTGGCCGCCTTCATGACCGGCGATCCGGAGCCGTTGCCGCCGCTGCCGGTGCACTACGTCGACTATGCCGCCTGGCAACGCGGAGCCGGCGAGGCCGACAAGGAGATGGCCTTCTGGCGTCAGCGGTTGAGCCCGCTGCCCCCGGTGTTGGACCTGCCGACGGACCGACCGCGTCCAGACGAACCGAGCTTTCGAGGGGAAACCCTGACCTTCGGGCTGGCCCCGGCCACCGTCGACGCCCTCGAAGGAGCGGCTCGGAAACAGGGCGCAACCCTCTTCATGGCGCTGCTGGCGGTCTTTGAGGTGATGCTGGCGCGGCTCAGCGGTCAGCACGCTTTCGCCGTCGGAAGTCCGGTGGCCAATCGCCAGCGCTCAGAACTCGAAGGGATCGTGGGGTTCTTCGTCAACTCGTTGGTCCTGCGGGCGGAGTTGTCCGACGATCCTTCCTTCGATCAACTGCTGACGCGGGTGCGGGACGATGCCCTCGAGGCCTATGCCCACCAGGGGGCGCCCTTCGATCGGCTGGTGGACGATTTGGTGGGGGAGCGTTCCCTCGCCCACACGCCGATCTTCCAGGTGATGTTCGGGCTGCACAATACGCCGCCGGCGGGGCGCGTTCCGGGCTTCGAAGTGGAGGTTCTGGAACCCGAAACGGGAACTGCCAAGTTCGATCTTACGGTGGGACTGCTGGCGGGACCGGACGGACTCTTCGGATCCTACGAGTACAGCACAGATCTGTTCGATCGCTCGTCGGCCGAGCGTCTTCTGGCGGAATGGCTGCATTTGATCGATGAAGTTCTCGCAGGCCCTGACGTGGCCTTCAGCGAGCTGTCTTCGATGACCCGGGCCGAGTTCCTGCAGGTGGTTTCCGACTCGAATTCGACAGACCTGTTCTGGCAGCGCACTCTGGCCGGTGCCGCGCAGGCTTTGGAGCTGCCCTGGGACCGTCCTCGAGGGGCTCAAAGCGGTGCCGCGAGCCGTATTGCCGGCGAGCTGGAAGTGCACTTGACGCCGGCCGTCGCAAGGGATCTGCGGCGCTTCGCCGACGAGCGGGAGGCGTCCCTGTTCACCGTCCTCGTGGCGGCCTTTTCCGCCCTGCTCGGACGCTATTCCGGACGTAACGACCTGCTCCTGGGATTCCTCGACGCCCAGAGCCATCGGGCTGAGCCGGAAGCTCCGACCGGGTCTCTCGTCCACCCGCTGGCCCTGCGCGTCGAATTCAGCGGCGCTCTTGCGTTCGCTGAATTGGTGGAGCGGGTCCGGGAGACCGCCCGCGCCGCCTACCAACACCGGGACGTGCCCTTCGACCGTTTGCTGGAGCTGATCGACCCGCAGAATGAGCTAGACCGCGCGGCGCCTTTCCAGGTGCTGGTGGCGACACGACCGTCCTCACCGCGGGAGCCGCTGTCGGAAGGTCATCGCTTCCCCGTCGGCGACCTGGCTCTGGAGGTCCGCCCGAACGACGCGGCGCGGCGCGATGACGATGCCGTGTCGCTGGCCTTCCGGTACTCCAAGGAGTTGTTCGACCGTTCGACCGTCGAGCGCCTCGGGGGGCATCTCGCGCAGCTTCTGACGACCGCCCTGGAGGACCCATCGCTGCCCTTGTCCCGCTTGCCGATTCTCGAGCCGGCGGAGCGCCGGGAACTGATCGCGGCGGACCGTCCGCGATGCCTCGACAGCGGCTCGGATACCGGCTCCTATGCCGGCGATGCCGCGTTGCACGAGCTGTTCGCGCAGTGCGCCAGCCAAACTCCGGACGCCATCGCTCTGACCTGGGGCAGCGAGGTGATGTCCTACGGTCGCCTGGCGGAGCGAGCGGAGCGCCTGGCTCATCGGTTGCTGGCCGTCGGCGTTCGCCCCGGGGATCGGGTGGGGCTGTCCTTGGAACGGGGACTCGACTTGCCCGTGGCCATCTTGGCGATTCTTCGTGCCGGCGCCGCCTATGTGCCGCTGGATCCAACCTACCCCGCGGACCGCCTCGCCTTCATCGTCAGCGATTCCTCCTTGGTGGCGGTGGTCGTCGTCGGGGAAGAGGCGGGGGCCTGGTTGCGGGACGAGCACGGGGATCTGCCGGTCATCGATCTCGCGACGCCCTTCAGCGAGCAAGAGCTGGCGGGGGTGAAGGAGCTTCCGCCCGGCGACCCCGATCGGCTGGCCTATGTCATTTACACCTCCGGCTCCACGGGACGGCCGAAGGGGGTGGGGGTGTCGCACCGTGCCGTGGTGCGCCTGCTGGAGACCAACTGGCCGGACTTTGCCTTCGACGCGGTGGACGTTTGGACTCTCTTCCACTCCTATGCGTTCGACTTTTCCGTCTGGGAGCTGTGGGGCGCTTTGACCTACGGCGGGCGTTTGGTGGTGGTGCCCTATTGGACGAGCCGCCAGCCGCGGGAGTTCGCCCGCCTGCTGTACGAGGAGCAGGTCACGATACTCAACCAGACTCCTTCGGCCTTCTTGCCGCTCATTCCAGAGGTCATCGCCCGGCGGGAGGAGTGGGGCGTGGCCCCCGCCCTGCGCGATGTGATCTTCGGCGGGGAGACCCTCGGAGTGCCCTTGATGAAGCCGTGGGCGGAGTGCTTCGGCCTGGAGCGGCCTCGGTTGGTCAATATGTACGGCATCACTGAAACCACGGTGGTCGTGACCAGCCGCCCGCTGGTGCCGGCGGATCTCGAGATCGGTCACCGTAGCCCTATCGGCTTCGCCCAGCGAGATCTGTCCCTGACGGTGGTGGACCGCTGGGAAGACCTGGCACCGATCGGAGTGGCCGGTGAACTGCGGGTGGGGGGGCCGGCACTGGCCTGGGGCTACCTCGGTCGCCCGGCGCTGACCGCCGAGCGCTTTGTACCGGACCCGTATAGCACTCATCCCGGCGCTCGTCTCTACCGCAGCGGTGATCTGGTCCGGAGGCTGCCCGACGGCGATCTCGACTATCTCAGCCGGATGGATCAACAGGTCAAGATTCGGGGCTTCCGCATCGAGCTGGGCGAGATCGAGGCGGCGCTGGCGGCGCATCCCTCGGTTCGCGAAGCGGCCGTGATCGCTCATCAGCCGGAGGATGGCGGGTCAACCCGACTGGTCGCCTATGTGACCTACCGGGACGCGCCAGTGGATGAAGATGAGCTGCTCGGGCACCTCGCGGAGAGCTTGCCGGAGCACATGATTCCGGCGGTCTACGTCGCCCTCGACACCCTGCCGCTGACCCCCAACGGAAAGCTCGACCGCAAGGCTCTACCGGAGCCCGAAGGGCCGCGGAGTGAAGGCGCGGGAGGTGTCTTGGAGACCTCGGCGGAGGTCCATATGGCCGAGATTTGGAGTGAGGTCCTGGGAGTGGAGAAGATCGGCCCCCGGGACAACTTCTTCTCCCTCGGCGGCGATTCCATCACCAGCCTGCAGGTCGTGGCCCGTGCCGCCGCGGCGGGGCTGCGACTCGACGTGCGTTCGATCTTCCGGCATCCCACTCTGGCGGCGCTGGCCGCCGCCGCCGATACGGCTCCCGATGGGGACTCCGGACGGCATGCGGAACAGGGCGCGGTGGTGGGCGAGTACCCCCTCTCTCCGATCCAGCGATGGTTCTTCGAAACCGCCACGGCGGATCCACAGCACTGGAACCAATCCCTGATCTTGGATGTCCACGAGGCTCTCGACATCACCGTCCTGGGCGCCGCTTGGGCCGATCTGGTGGCGCATCACGATGGGCTCCGGGCCCGTTTCGAACAGGGGCAGGAGGGGTGGTCAGTACGCATCGTGGCCTCTGCGAATCCTCCCCAGATCGCCGTATTCGAGCTCGAGTCACCGGCGGCGGACGGCTATCGGGTAGGACTGCAGGCGGTGCAGGAGAGCCTGGACCTCGTCTCGGGCCCACTGGTTGGGGTCGGTCTCTTCCGCTTCGGCGACGGTTCCGAACGGCTCCTTCTCACCGCTCACCATCTGGTGGTCGACGGTTATTCCTGGCGCGTCTTGCTAGAGGATCTGACGACCGCCTATGCGGCGCGTCTGCGGGGCGAGGAACCGATCCTGCCGCCGAAGACCACTTCCTTCCTCGAATGGAGCCGCCGGGTAGAACGGCAGTTCGACACTTCTGCCGAAGACGGTCTGTGGCGCGATCGGGAACTCGCCGAGGAACCGTATCCGGCGGACTTTCCGGCAGGTGACCGACTCGAAGCTTCGACGGTCCGAGAAGTCTGGGAGCTCTCTGAGGAAGCTACACTCGCCTTGCTCGATACGTTGACTCGGGTGACTCGGGCGGGCATCGACGAACTTCTGGTGGCCACCCTGGTCGCCGCCTTCCAACAGGCTCAAGGGAAGGTCGAGGGGAACGGCGCCGGCAACACGATGGCGTCCGAAAGGATGCGCATCGACGTCGAAGGGCACGGCCGCGATCTGCCCGTCGACGGGGTCGATCTCTCCCGCACCGTGGGTTGGTTCACCGCTCTCCACCCCCTCGACTTCGACTACCTTGAGAGCGGCGATACCCTCGACGTCCTTCGGCGGGTCAAGCAGGGGCTGCGACAGGCTGCGGCCGAAGGGAGCGGACCGGGCTGGTGGACGGCGGCGGGAAAGGCCGCCGCCGGCTCGGTGCTATTCAACTATCTCGGTCGTCTCGACGGACTCCTGCCGGAGGAGGGTCCCTTCAGTCCGACATCCGGCGATACGGGCCCCGTGCGCTCGCCACGGGAAGAGCGGCGGTACGCCTTCGAGGTGGATGCTGCCGTCTTCGACGGCCGTCTGCGGTTGACCTGGAACTACAGTTCTAGTCGGTACCGCGCGGAGACCGTGCGTGCGCTGGGCGATGAGATGGTCAGTCGGTTGCAGGCTTGGGTCGCCGAGCCGCCGCAGGTGCCTTGCCTAGTTCCGGCGGACTTCCCCTTGGCGGGTCTGTCCGCTGATGACTTGGACCGTGTTCTCGAGCGGCGGATCACGCCGCTCGATCTCTACCCGCTGACGCCGGTTCAGGAGGGCATGCTCTTCCACACTCTCTACCAGGCTGGAGAGAGCGGAAACGAGGGTGTTTTCGTGGAGCAACTGACCTGTGAGTTGGCCGGCGTCCTCGATCTCGGCCGCTTCCAAGAGGCTTGGAGCGCGGTGCAGGAGCGCCATCCGGCCCTCGCGACCTCTTTCCTGTGGCAGGGCCTCGACGAGCCGCTGCAGGTGGTCACGGAACCGCACCCTGCTGAAGTCGTGGTGCTCGAAGGGGAGGACGAAAACGCCTTCCTGGCGGCGGATCGCCGGCGGGGACTTGATCTCACCCAGTCGCCGCTCCAGCGCTGGACTCTCCTGCGGCGCGCCGATGATTCTTTCCTCTTCGTGTGGACCTTCCACCATCTGATCCTCGACGGCTGGTCCGCTGCCCGGGTTTTGGCGGAGGTCCTGGAAGTCTACGGCGGCGGAGCGGTGGAGAAGCTGCCGCCGGTGGCACCCTTCCGCGGTTATCTCGCATGGCTGGCGGAGCGAGACGGTGGGCGCGATGGGGAAGCGTCGTCGGACTTTTGGCGGCAGGAGCTCGCAGGTCTCCAGGCGCCGACGCCCCTCGGGATCGACCGCACCGCCCTCCAGGGCCGCAAAGGTGCGGGTCGCGGGCTCGCCGAGATCATCCTGCCTTCGGAGCTGGCCGGAGATCTCGCCCTCGCCGCCCGTCGCCACCAGTTGACCCTCGCCACCTTGCTGCAGGCCGCCTGGGCGCGACTGCTCAGCGCCTACTCGGGACAGCGGGAGGTGGTGTTCGGTGCCACCGTCGCCGGTCGCCCGGCGGATCTGCCGGGGGTGGAATCGATGGTCGGTCTGTTCATCAACTCGCTGCCGGTGCGACTGGAGGTACCGGCGACGGGCAACATCGTCGACTGGTTGACCGCCGTTCAAGAGCGCGCCGTCGCCCGCCGGCCCCACGAACACATCGCCCTCGGCCGGGTGCAGAGCCTGAGCGGCCTGCCGGCCGGCGAACCGCTCTACGAGAGCCTGTTGGTGATCGAGAACTATCCCTTCGACGACTCCCTGCGAGAGGCCGGCGGCCTCGCCCTCGGCGCGCCGCGCTTCCTGGAGCAGACCAACGAACCGCTGGCCCTGATGGCGACTCCCGGCGAGGAGTTCATTCTGCGCTTGGCCTGGGATCGCGCGCGCATTCCGGACGATGCGGGCCGTCGGGTACTCGATCACTTGCGGCAAGTACTCGAGGGCCTGGTGGACGCCCTCGCCGGTAACGAAACGGAAAGTGCCGCCGAGAACGACGCCGTTCGCCCGATCGATCTCGACCTGCTCTCCTCCGACGAGCGCCACCGCATGCTCGTCGAATGGAACGCCCTGGCGGGCGAAGGGTATGACGCCAGCGGGTTGCTGCAGGATCGTGCCGAATACTGGGCGCGGGAGACTCCCGATGAGATCGCCGTGGTGGGCGATGGCGAGACGATGACCTACGGCGCCCTCGACCGGTTGGCGAATCGTCTCGCCTGGCGCTTGCGGGACCTCGGCGTCGGGCCGGACGTGGCGGTGGGTGTCTCGATGGAGCGCACGCCGCGTCTGGTGGCAGCCCTGCACGGCATCCTCAAGGCAGGCGGTGCCTACCTGCCCCTCGATCCGGCCTATCCGGCGGAGCGCAAGGCGACGATGATGGCGCAGGCCGAAGCGCCGGTGCTGGTCACCGAACGCTCTTTGGCAGGCAGCTTGGAAGGGCCACAGAACGTCCTGATCGAAGAACTCACGGAGTCCGACACCGGCGAGGCCGTAACCCCTTTCCCCTGCCCGGCGACCAGCGAGAATCTGGCCTACGTCATCTACACCTCCGGTTCCACGGGTCGCCCGAAGGGCGTGATGATCCCGCACCGCGGCGTGGTCAACCGCCTGGCCTATGCGCCGTGGGTAGGTCACCTGCGCCCCGGCGACCGATATATCCACAAGGCATCCCTGGGCTTCGACGTGTCGGTGTTGGAGATTTTCCTGCCGCTCTACGCCGGCGGGCGGGTGGTGATGGCCCGTCCCGGCGGCCACCGAGAGCCCGCCTACCTGGCGGAGGTGATGCGGCGCGAAGGGGTCCATCAGGGAATCTTCACCCCGTCGCTGCTGCGGTTGCTGCTGGACGAAGAGGACTTTGCCGGCTGCGACACCCTGCACAGCGTCGTGTCCGGCGCCGAGGCCCTGCCCCCGGAGTTGGTGGAGCGCTTCTACGAACGCACCGGGGCGGTGCTCTCCAACCGCTACGGACCGACGGAGGCCTCCATCGCCGCATCCTCCTGGGACTGCGAGCCGGGGGCCGAGGAGATTCGGGTGCCGATCGGCCGGCCGATCGCCCGGGCGCTGCTCTACGTAGTGGACCGTCAACTGCGGCCGCTGCCGCCGGGGGTGCCGGGAGAACTGGTGATCGGCGGTCCGGGGCTGGCGCGGGGCTACCTGGCGCGGCCGGGCCTGACCGCCGAACTGTTCGTGCCCAACCCCTTCCCGGTGCCGGACTCCGCCGGCGGCGAACGCCTGTACCTCACCGGCGACCGGGTGAGCATTCGGGCCGACGGCGCCATCGAGTTCCTCGGCCGCCTCGACCACCAGGTCAAGATTCGCGGCCACCGGGTAGAACCCGGGGAGATCGAAGTGGCTCTGGAAGACCTCGATGCGGTCCGCCGGGCGGTGGTGATCGATCGTCGCGATGCCGCCGGAACCGTGCGTCTGGTGGCCTATCTGGAGGGCGAGGGGGCGGAGCCGATGGCGGAAGAGCTGCGCCAGGCTCTCGACCAGCGGCTGCCGGACTACATGGTGCCGGCAGCCTTTGTGGTGCTCGGCGCGCTGCCCCTCAACAACAACGGCAAGGTCGATCGCTCCAAGCTGCCGGACCCGTCCTTCGACCGCGCCGACTCCGGCCGCTCCTACGTGGCGCCGGCGACGCCGGCGGAGCAAGCGCTGGCGTCGGTGATGGAGGAGGTTCTTGGGGCCGAGCGGGTCGGCGTTGAGGACGACTTTTTCGAATTGGGCGGCGATTCGATCCTGTCGATCCGGGTGGTGTCCAAGGCGCGGCAGGTGGGCTACGAGCTGAACGTGCGGCAGATTTTCGAGGAGCGTACCGTCCGCCGGCTGTCTGGGGTGGCCGGCGAAGCGGCGCCGGAGGCGCGGGCGGAACAGGGGCCGGTCACCGGCGAGGCGCCCTTGACGCCGGTGATGGCGCGCTTCTTCGAGCGGCCGATGCCCAACCCCCAGTGGTTCAACCAGGCGCTGCTCCTCGATCTGCGCGAGGCGGTGCCGCCGGACCACCTGCGCCGTGCCCTTGCCGCCCTGGTCGAGCACCACGATGCCCTCCGCTTGCGCTACGAGCGGTCCGATGGGGAGGGGCGGCAGTGGTTCGGTCCGGTGGACGAGGCGGCACTGGCCTTCGTAACCGTCGATCTCGGCGACGTTGCCGATGAAGCCGCCAACCGGCGCATCGCGGAACACTGCGCGGCGGCCCAGGGCGGCCTCGATCTCGCCGCCGGTCCCCTGGTATCGGCGGTCTACTTCACGCCGCAGGGCGGACGGCCGGCGCGCCTGCTGCTGGCCGTTCACCACCTCGCCATCGACGGCTTCTCCTGGCGGGTTTTGGCGGAGGATCTCGAAACCGCCTGCCGCCAGCTCGCGAAGGGCGAGGATCTGCGCCTGCCCCTCAAGACCACCTCCTTCAAGGCCTGGGCGGAAGCACTCCACGCCGCGGCGATCGGCGGCGCCTTCGACGATGAGCGGGACTACTGGTGCCAGCAGGTGGCGGACGCCCCCGGCGCGGAAGCGGGCAGCGAAGCGACCGGCTGGGGACGCGTCGGCGAGGCCGAGCAGGTGGAACTCCGGCTCTCCGCCACCGACACCGCCGCCCTCGTCGAAGAGGTACCGAAGGCCTACGACACCGGCGTCGACCACGCGGTGCTGGCGGCCATCGGTGGCGTGTTGCAGGGTGATCGGCCGGAACCGCTGCGGGTGGCCCTCGAAGGCCACGGCCGCGACGCCCTAGCCCAGGTCCGGAGGGAACTCGACGTCTCTCGCACCGTCGGTTGGTTCACCACCATCTTCCCGGTCACCTTCGATCTATCCGGTGCCGATGGCCCCTTGGACCGACTGGTGCGGGTGAAGGAGACCCTGCGCCGGGTGCCCACCGGCGGCGCCGGCTACGGCGCGCTGCGCTACCTGGCGGGCGACCGAGACGGGGAGAACGAGCTGGCGGTGGCGCCGGCGCCGGTGCTGTTCAACTATCTCGGCCGGGTAGTGGCCGAGGGGTCCCTGCTGGCACCCTCCGGCGAGGATCCCGGCCCGACCCGCGACCCGGCCGGTTCGCGGCGCCACGACCTGGACCTCGATGCGGTGATCGAGGGCGATGAGCTGGTGATGCGCTGGCGGTTCCACCCGGAGCACCGCTCCGAGGCGGAGGTCCGCGCCCTGGCCGAGGCGGCTCGCGCCGACCTGCGCGCGATGATCGAAGCCTGCCGCGCCCCGGATGTCGGCGGTTACACACCGTCGGATTTCCTGGACGTGGAGCTCGACCAAGAAAGCCTGGATTCGATCCTGGCCCAGGTGGACGGCGGGACCGAGGATCCCGGAGGCGAACGATGAAGCGCCGCGGCATCGAAGCGATCGGTTACCTTTCGCCGGTGCAGCACGGCATGCTGCTGCACAGTCTGGAGGCGTCCGGAGCGGGGGTCTACATCGGGCAGACGAGCTGGCTGCTCGCAGGAGACCTCGACGTTGCGGCCTTCGATGGAGCCTGGGCGACGGTGGTGGAGCGCCACGCCGTGCTGCGCACGGCTTTCCTGTGGGAAAACCTCGACGAGCCGGTGCAGGTGGTCCACGAGAAAGTGCGGCTGCCCCTGGTGCACGAGGACTGGAGCGAGCTGCCGGCGGGGGAGCAGGAGGAACGCTTCGAGGCGTTGCTGGAGGCCGACCGGCACCGTTCCTTCGACCTCAAGAAGCCGCCGCTGATGCGGCTGATCCTGATCCGCCTGGCGGACACCCGCTTCCAGCTCCTGTGGACCAGCCACCACGTTCTACTCGACGGTTGGTCCAAAGCGTTGGTGCTCGGCGAGGTGGTGGCCGCCTACGAGGCGAAGACTGCCGGCGGTACCTTCCAGGCCCCGCGCCCACGCCCCTACCTCGACTACATCCGCTGGCTGCGGCAGCAGGACCTGGCGGCGCTGGAATCCTTCTGGCGGGACCGCCTGGCGGGCTACGACGAGCCGGTGCGGCTGGCCGAGAGCGCCCTCGCCGCGCGTACTCCCAAGGCGCCGGCGATGTTCGTCGACCAAGAGCTGGGCGAGGAGGAAACGGCCGCCCTGGAGCGCTTCGCCGCCGATCGCGGGGTCACCCTCGCTACCCTCACCCAGGCCGCCTGGGCGCTGGTGCTGCGGCGCTTCGGCGGGGTGGACGACGTGGTGTTCGGGTCCGTCATTTCCGGCCGGCCGCCGGAGATTCCCGGGATCGAGGGCATGGTCGGGTTGTTCATCAATACCCTGCCGCTGCGCCTGACGATGGCGGCGGAAGAGACCCTGGAAGGGGTGGTGCGGCAAGCGGCGGCGGAGCAGCTCCAGCTCTTGGAGGTTCAGCACAGCCCGCTGTTCGAGGTGTTCCGCTGGTCCGAGGTGGCCGCCGGCGAGGCGCTGTTCGACAGCATTCTGGTGTTCGAAAACTATCCCGTCGACCCCGACGCGGAGCGCGAGCGCGCCCTGGCCGTGGGGGAGCCGCGGGTCAACTCCACCACCAACTATCCGCTGACGGTGACCGTCGCGCCGGGAGAGCGCCTTGGCCTGGAGATCCAATTCGACGCCCGGCGCTTCGACCGCTGCGACGTGGAGCGTTGGCTGGAGCACTTCGGTCGCCTGCTGCGGGAGATCGCGGCGCAGCCGGAGCGTCCCTTGGCGGCCCTGGAGAGTCTGGCCGGAGAAGAGCGTCGGCAGGTGCTGGTGGAGTGGAACGCCACCGCCCGCCAGTATCCGTCGGCGACCTTGCCGGAACTGTTGCGCCGCCGGGGCGACGAGTGGCCCGATCGCGTGGCCCTGGTGATGGGCGAAGCGCACCTCACCTTCGGCGAACTCCTGCGCTGCGGACGTCGCCTCGCCGGCCACCTGCGAGCCGCCGGTGTCGGTCCGGAGACGGGGGTCGCCATCGGCCTGGAGCGTGGGCCGGAGATGCTGATCTCCCTGCTGGCGGTGATGGAAGCCGGCGGTTGGTATCTGCCCCTCGACCCGGCCCTGCCGGAGGAGCGCCGGCGTTTCATCTTCGAGGACTCCGGGGCGAGGCTGCTCCTGGGCAGCCGCCGGCAGGCCGGTCGCCTGCGCGCCACCTATGGTGAGGAGGTGGCCCTGTTCGCTGTCGAGGACGGTCTTGAGCACGAAAGCCCGGACGTCGCGCCGCCGGTCGAAAAGGCGCTGGAGATTCTCGGGCCGGAGCTGGCCGCCTACACCCTCTACACTTCCGGCTCGACGGGCCGGCCGAAGGGCGTGCAGGTGGCCCACCGGGCGCTGGTCAATTTCCTGGCGTCGATGGCGCGGGAGCCCGGCCTCACCGCCGGCGACACGCTGGTGGCGGTGACCACCCTGTCCTTCGACATCGCCGGCCTGGAGCTGTACCTGCCGCTCCTCACCGGCGCCCGGCTGGTGCTGGCGAGCCGCGCCGAGGCGAGCGACGGCGAGCGCTTGGGAGCCCTGCTGGAACACCATCGGGCGACGGTGATGCAGGCGACACCGGCCACCTGGCGCTTGCTCCTCGATACCCACTGGCAGGAAGCCGGCAATGGCCTCCGCCCGACGGCCGCCTTCAAAGTGCTGAGCGGCGGCGAGGCGCTGCCGCGGGAACTCGCCGACCGGCTGCTGACGGTCACCCCGGAGGTGTGGAACCTCTACGGTCCGACGGAGACCACCATCTGGTCGACGGTGGAGCGGGTGAAAGCCGGCGGCGGCGCCGTGTCCATCGGCCGGCCGATCGACAACACCGCCATCTTCCTGTTCGATCGCGGCGGCCGTCCGGGAGCCGTCGGCGTACCCGGCCGGCTGACCATCGGCGGCGACGGCCTGGCGCGCGGCTACCTGCACCGGCCCGCTCTGACAGCGAAGACGTTCGCGCCGGATCCCCTCGCCGGCAGGGCCGGCGGCGGCCCGGCCGGCGGCCGCCTCTACGACACCGGAGATCTGGCGCGCTACCGGCCCGACGGACGTCTCGATTTCCTCGGCCGCGGCGACTTCCAGGTCAAGATCCGCGGCTTTCGGATCGAACTCGGAGAGATCGAGGAGGCGCTGGCGAGGCACCCGGCGGTCGGTCAGGCGGTGGTGGTGGCGCGCGACGACCTGGCACCGGCCGGCGACGCGCGGTTGATCGCCTACCTGGTGGCGGAGGGCGCCGGAGACGAGGCGGCGCCTTCGCCGGACGACCTGTGGACTCACCTCGCCGAGCACCTGCCGGAGTACATGGTGCCGGCTCACTTCGTCGCACTCGACGCCCTGCCCTTGACCCCCAACGGCAAGGTCGACCGCAAAGCCCTGATGCGTTTGGACCTACCCGCCGATGCCCTGGCCGGCGAGGCGGAAGAGCCGCCGGCGACGGCGATGGAAGAGCAGGTGGCGGCGGTCTGGCGCGCGGTCCTGGGAATCGAACAGGTGGGCGCCCGGGACAGTTTCTTCCGCCTCGGCGGCCATTCTCTGCTCGCCACCCAGGTGGCGACCCGCCTGGCCCGTGCCCTCGGCCGGCCGGTGCCGCTGGAAACGGTGTTCGCCGCGCCGACGGTGCGAGAGCTGGCGAGCCGGCTGGAAGAGGCCTTCGGCGCCGGCGGCGAGAGTGTTGAGAAAGCGCCGGAGGACGCGCCGGCGGCGGTCGAGGATTCCCTGGCGTCCTTCCTGGCGGCCGAGCGAGAGGCCGATGGCGACGGCGATGGCTATGGGCCGCTGTCCTTCGCCCAGCGGCGCCTGTGGTTCATCGACCAGCTCGATCCTGGCGCCCCGACCTACAACATCATCATCGGCGCCCGCCTCGCCGGCCGCCTCGACGTATCGGTGCTGCGGGCCGCCGTCGGCGAGATTCAGCGACGCCACGAGGTGCTGCGGACGGTCTTCGAAGAGCATACCGGCGAGGCGGTGCAGCGGGTGCTGCCGGCGGCCGAGGCGCGGCTGGCGATGATCGATTTGACGGCTCTGCCGGAGGTCCGACGCGGGGTCGAGGCGCGGCGCCTCGGCGAGCGGGACGCCGGCATCGGCTTCGATCTCGCCCGCGGACCGCTGGTGCGCGTCCGGCTGGTGCGCCTGGCGCCGGAGAGCCACGAGCTGATGGCGACGATGCACCACATCGTCTCGGACGGTTGGTCGACGGGCCTGTTCGTGCAGGAGCTTTCGGCCCTCTACGACGCCTTCGCCGGCCGGCGGCCTTCGCCGCTGCTGCCGCTGCCGCTGCAGTTCGTGGATTACGCCCGCTGGCAGCGGCAGCGCCTCGCCGGCGCCACCGGTGAGCGCCTGGCGGACTACTGGCGGCAGGCCTTGGCCGGCGCGCCGCAATCGTTGGAACTGCCGTGGGACCGGCCGCGCTCCGCCGGCCAGGGTTCCAAGGCCCGCGGCGACAATTTGCGGGCGCCGCAGCCGGCCGCCTCGGTGCGGGATCTCCGGGCCTTCGCCGCCGGCCGGGAGGCGACGCCCTTCATGGTGTTGGTCGCCGTTCTCGCAGCGCTCCTGGCGCGCTACGCCGGCCGGGACGACCTCCTCCTGGGCACCCCCGTCGCCAACCGCAATCAGGTGGAGACGGAAGGGCTGATCGGCTACTTCGTCAATATGCTGGTGCTGCGGGTACAGCTCACCGGCGGCACCTCCTTCGAGGATCTGGTGACCTCCGTCCGCCGGCGGGCCCTGGGCGCCTACGAGCACCAGGACCTGCCCTTCGACCGGGTGGTGGAGCTGGTCGAGACGGAGCGGGAGCTCTCCCACGAGACCCTCTTCCAGGTGGTGGTGGCCGGCCAGAACATGCCGCGGGGCGAGTTCGCCCTGCCGGGCCTGACGCTCGAGCCGATCGACGAGGCCCATCCCATCGCCAAGTTCGACCTCTCCCTTTACCTGCTCGAAGACGAGGCCGACGCCGATCGCCTCGAGCTGCTCTACAACTACCCGACGGCGCTGTTTGACAACACCACCATCGAGCGCTTGGCGGGACACTTCCGGAACCTGTTGACGGCGGCCCTGGCGGAGCCCGGCCGCGCCCTCGAAGAGCTGCCGATCCTCGCCCCGGAGGAGCGCCGGGCACTCGTCGCCGCCGGCCGCGTCCGGGCGACCTTTTCCGGCGAGCCGGCGCTGCACGAACTGTTCGTGCAGCGGGCCGCCGCGGCGCCGGACTCCATCGCCGTGACCTGGCGGGACGAGGCCCTGACCTACGGCTCCCTGGCGGTGGAGGCGAACCGCCTGGCGCAGCGCCTTCAGGCGGTGGGAGTCGGCCCCGGCGACCGGGTGGGATTGGCGGTGGAGCGCGGCCTGGATTTGCCCCTGGCGGTGCTCGGCATCCTGCGCGCCGGCGCCGCCTATGTGCCCCTCGACCCGTCCTACCCGACGGAGCGCCTGGCGTTCATCTTGGAAGACTCGGCGCCCTCGGCGCTGATCGTCGACGGTGAGGTTGAGGGCGACTGGCTACCGCGCGGCGATGAGCCCGGGGCGCCGCCGGTGATCGATCTGGCGGTCCCGGTCAGCGCCGACGAAGAGGCCGCCAACGGGCGCCTACGGCCGCCGGCCGGCGACCCGGAGCGCCTGGCCTACATCATCTACACCTCCGGCTCGACGGGCCGGCCGAAGGCCGTGGGTGTGTCCCACCGCAGCGTCGTGCGCCTGTTCCAGGGGACGGAGCAGGACTTCGCCTTCGGGGCGGACGATGTGTGGACCCTGTTCCACTCCTACGCCTTCGATTTCTCCGTCTGGGAGCTGTGGGGGGCGCTCGCCTACGGCGGCCGCCTGGTGGTGGTGCCCTACTGGACCAGCCGTGAGCCGGCGGAATTCGCCGAGCTGCTCTCCGACGAACGGGTGACGGTGCTCAACCAGACCCCGTCGGCCTTCCTGCAGCTCATCCCGGCGGTGCTCGACGGGGACCAGTACTCCGATCTCGCCCTCTCCGAGGTGATCTTCGGCGGCGAGGCGCTCGACCCTTCGTCGCTCGAATCTTGGGTCGAGCAGTTCGGCATGGAACGACCCCGCCTGGTCAACATGTACGGCATCACCGAGACGACGGTGCACGTCACCTACCGGCCGCTGGAGGCGAAGGACCTCGACGCCGGGCACCGCAGCCCCGTTGGCGTACCGCTGCGGGATCTTTCGCTAGCGGTGGTGGACCGCTGGGGCGATCCGGCGCCCCTCGGCGTCGCCGGGGAGCTGCGGGTGGGCGGCGCGGGCCTGGCTTGGGGCTATCTCGGCCGGCCGGCGCTGACCGCCGAGCGTTTCGTGCCGGATCCCGCGGGTACCGTTTCGGGGGCCCGCCTCTACCGGAGCGGCGACCTCGCCCGGCGCCTGCCGGGCGACGAGATCGACTACCTGGGCCGGATGGACAGCCAGGTGCAGCTACGGGGCTTTCGGGTGGAGCTGGGGGAGATCGAAGCGGTGCTTGCCGAGCACCCGGGGGTGCGCCGGTCGGTGGTGCTGGTGGAGGAGTCCGGCAGCGCCCAGAACCTCGTCGCCTACTGGGTGCCGGTGGATGCGGAGGACCTTCCCGCCGCCGCGGAGCTACGCGCAGAGGCCGGTCGCCGCCTGCCGGACTACATGGTGCCGGGGCGTCTGGTGGCGGTGCCGGAGATCCCCTTGACCGCCAACGGCAAGGCGGATCGCGCTGCCCTCGCCCGCCTAAAGCCGCTGCAAGACGACGGTGACGAGCGACCCTTCACGGCGCCGCGCAACGCCGTCGAGGAACGCCTGGCGGCGATCTGGACGGAAGTGCTGGAGATCGAGCGGGTCGGCGTTGACGACGACTTTTTCGAACTCGGCGGCCACTCGCTGACGGCCACCCGGTTGCTGGCCCGGGTGCGGGAGTCCTTCCCGTCGGAGATCTCCCTCAGGGTGCTGTTCCAGGGACCGACGGTGGCCGCCCTGGCGAATCATCTGGCCGCCGTGCCGGGAATAGAGGGCGTCGACGCCTCGCCGGTCGCCGCTCCGCCGCCGATTCCCGAACGGGCGCCGGAGGCGGTGCTGCCGCTGTCCTTCGCGCAGCAGCGGCTGTGGTTCCTCGATCAGCTCGAGCCCGGGCGGGCGACCTACAACCTGGCGGTAGTGCTGGAGCTGGAGGGGCGTCTCGACCGCCGGGCCCTGGCCGCCGCCTGCGCCGCCATCGGCGAACGCCACGAGGTGCTCCGCACCCGCTACGTGGCCGGCGCCGACGGCCCGGTGCAAACGGTGGAGCCGGCGGCAGACCTGCCGCTGCCGTGGATCGATCTGTCGGCCTTGCCGGAGGAACGGCGCTCCGCCCAGCAGGCGATTCTCTTGGCGGCGGAAACCCGGCGCCCCTTCGATCTGGCGGCCGGACCGGTCGTGCGCCTGGTCGGCCTCCGCTTGGCGCCGGATTCCCACCGTCTCGCCCTGACCCTCCATCACATCGCCGGTGACGGCTGGTCGATGGGGGTGCTGGTCAAAGAGCTGTCGGCTCTCTACCAGGCGGCTCGCGCGGAGCGGCCGGCGGCGGCAGTGACTCCGCAACTGCCGCGGCCGGTGCAGTACGGCGATTTCACCCTCTGGCAGCAAGGCTGGCTGCGCGGCGAGGTGCTCGAAGATCAGCTCCGCTGGTGGTCGGACCGCCTCGGTGGACTGCCGCCGGTCCTCGACCTGCCGGCGGACCACCGGCGGACCTCCACTCCGAGCGCCGAGGGGAGCACCGTCTTCACCCGCTTGCCGGCGGCGACCTGGGCGGCCGTCGAGGCTTTTGGCCGGGAGCGTGGGGCCACCTCCTTCATGGTGCTGCTGGCGGCCTACCAAGGGTTGCTCCACCGGCTGACCGGCGAACGTCAGATCGTGGTCGGCAGCCCGGTGGCGAACCGCTCCCATTCGCGCCTCGAAGACTCCGTCGGCTTCTTCGTCAACACTTTGCCGTTGCCGGCGGAAGTGGCGGGCGACGCCTCCTTCGAACAACTGCTCGAACAGGTGCGCGACACCACCCTCGGCGCCTTTTCGCATCAGGACTTGCCTTTCGAGCGCCTGGTCGAGGCCCTGGCGCCGGAGCGCGATCTGGGCCACGAGGCCCTTTCCCAGACGGTCTTCGTGCTGCAGAACGCCCCCGGTGGCGCCCTCGAACTGCCGGACCTCGAGATCACCGTCCAGGAGCCGCTCCTCGGCGTTGCCAAGTTCGATCTGACCCTGCAGGGGGTCGAGGACGAGGACGGTCTGTCGTTGGCCCTCAACTATGCCACCGACCTGTTCGAGAAGCAGTCCGCCGAGGCGCTGCTCGAACGCTACGTGCGCCTCCTCACCGGAGTACTCGCCGCGCCGCGGCTTCCCCTGGCGGATCACGACCTGCTCTCCGGCGATGAACGGCGCTGGCTGTTCGAGGACTGGGGGGTGGGCGATGAACCGCCTTCGCCAGCCACCTTCGATGCCCTCTTCGGCGCCACCGCGGCGCGCATGCCGGACGCCATCGCCCTCGCCTGGGACGGCGGTGCCGTGACCTACGGCGGCCTCGCCGAGCGCGCCGACCACCTGGCTTCGGCGCTCCTTGCATCCGGGGTCAAAGCGGGAGATGTCGTCGGCACCTGCTTCCACCGCTCGCCCGATTCGGCCGTCGCCATCGTCGCTCTGCACCGCATTGGCGCCTGCTGGATGCCCCTCGATCCGGAGTACCCGCAGGATCGCCTGGCGACGATGATCGACGATGCCAAAGCCGTGCGCGTTCTGGTCCATCGGGGCCTCGAAGACCGGATCCCAGCGGACTCCTCGGTCGACGTTTCGGCGTTCGAGGAGATGTTCGACGGCAAGCCGTCGGCGGTGGATATCCCCGGCTCCAGCCTTGTCGACCGGGCCTACATCATCTTCACCTCCGGTTCGACCGGCCGCCCCAAGGGCGTGGCCGTGTCCCACCGCGGCGTGGCGGCGCTCTCCGGCATGAGCCGGCGCCCCTTCGGTTTCGACCTCGATGCCCGGGTTCTGCAGTTCGCTTCGCCGTCCTTCGATGCATCGGTGGTGGAGCAGCTCCCGACCCTCGCCAACGGCGGCACGGTGGTGTTTGCGGACCGCGAGGCGCTGATGCCGGGACTGGACCTCGTCAAGCTGTTGGAACGCCAGGCGGTGACCGCCGCGGTGCTGCCCCCTTCGGCGCTGGCGGCGATGCCGCTGATCTCCGGGGAGCGGACTCTGCCGGCCCTCTCCCACCTCACCGTCGCCGGCGAAGCGTGCCCGCCGGAGCTGGCTCGCCGCTGGGCGCGCGGCCGTATCTTCGTCAATGGCTACGGGCCGACGGAGGCGACAGTGTGTGTATCGAACGGCATCTTCGATCCGCAGGATGAGGGCCTCACCCTCGGCCGGCCGATCTTCGGTTGCCGGCTCTACGTGGTCGATACCGCCGGCCGGCCGGTGCCGCCGGGTTCGCCGGGCGAACTGTTGGCCTCTGCCGAGGGCCTGGCGGACGGCTACCTCGGCCAGCCGGCGCGCACCGCCGCCGCCTTTGTGCCAGACCCCTGGTCGGAGGTCCCCGGCGGCCGCCTGTACCGCAGTGGCGACCTAGTGCGCTTCCTCGCCGCCGGCCCCAAGCGCGGCGAGCTGGAGTTCCTCGGCCGCATCGACCACCAGGTCAAGGTGCGAGGCTTCCGCATCGAGCTGGGGGAGATCGAGGCGCGGCTGCAGGCCCATTCGGCGGTGAAGCTGGCCGCCGCCGTCGCCGCCGGCGAGGGGCTGCACAAACGGCTGGTCGCCTACTGGGTGGCGGAGCCGGGCCCGGCGGCGCCGGAGACCGGCGCCTTGAAGGCCTGGCTACAGGAGACCCTGCCGGATTTCATGCTGCCGGCGGTATTTGTGGAGCTGGACACCATGCCGCTGTCGGCCAGCGGCAAGGTCGATCGCCGTGCCCTGCCCGAGGCGCCGGCATTCGATGGTGCCGGCGCAGACTCCGGCGAGGCACCGCGCACGCCGTTGGAAGAGCTGCTGGCGGGTCTGTGGGCGGAAACCCTGCACCTCGATGCGGTGGGCGCCGAGGGTGGCTTCTTCGACCTCGGCGGCCATTCGCTGCTGGCGACGCAGCTCATGACCCGGCTGCGCGACTCCCTGGGCGTGGATCTGCCGCTGCG
Source organism: Acidobacteriota bacterium (assembly GCA_039030395.1). Taxonomy (NCBI): domain Bacteria; kingdom Pseudomonadati; phylum Acidobacteriota; species Acidobacteriota bacterium. The sequence continues at coordinate 49,364 of JBCCEF010000018.1, read as the reverse complement.
CACCCTGTTCGAGGCACCGACGCCGCGGGCGATGGCCGCCGCCGTCGAGCAGGCGCGCGGCGGGGTGGAGATTCCGCCGATCACCGCGGTCGCCGGCGACACCGACCTGGTGCTCTCCTATTCGCAGCTCCGCCAGTGGCTGCTGGTGCAGCTCGATCCGGAAACCTCCGTCTACAACATTCCGTCGGCGGTGCGCTTCACCGGACCGCTGGAACCGGCGGTACTCGCCGCCACCCTCGGCGAGATACGCCATCGCCACGAGTCCCTGCGCACGGTCTTCCGGCAGCATCGCGGTGAGCCCTATCAGCACATCCTGCCGCCGGCCGAGGAATGGCGCGACGAGATCGCCGCCCTGCCGCTGCTCGACCTTTCGACGCTGCCGGAAGAGCAGCGGACGGTCGAGGCCAACCGGCTGCGCAAAGCCGAAAGCAAGCGCACCTTCGATCTCGCAAACGGTCCCCTCCTGCGCACCACCTTGCTGCGCCTGACGGCGGTGGATCACGTGCTCTTGGTCACCTTGCACCACATCGTCGGCGACGGCTGGTCCCTGGGGGTGTTTACCCACGAACTCGGTGTGCTGTTCGAGGCCTTCGCGCAGCGCCAGCCTTCGCCGCTGCCGGCGCTGCCGTTGCGCTATGCGGATTACGCCGCCTGGCAGCGCCGCTGGCTCGCCGGCGAAGTGCTCGAAGGCCAGGTCGACTACTGGCGCGGCCGCCTCGGCGACGGCGGCACGGTGCTCCAGCTTCCGACCGACCGGCCGCGCCCGGCGGTGCAGACCCACCGCGGTGGCGAGGTGACCTTCCGGCTCCCGGAAGCCGTCGGCGCCGGCCTGGCGGCCCATGCCCGGACCAGCGGATCCACCCTCTTCATGGTGCTGCTGGCGGCCTTCAAGGTGCTGCTGGCGCGCTGGGCGCGGCAGGACGATCTGGCCGTCGGCTCCTATGTCGCCAATCGGCGCTGGCGGGAGATCGAAGCCCTGGTGGGCTTCTTCGTCAACACCCTGGTGTTCCGCACGGACCTGTCCGGCAACCCGGCCTTCGACGAGATTCTGGGCCGCGTCCGGGAGACCACTCTCGGTGCCTACGAACACCAGGACGTGCCCTTCGAGACCCTTTTGGAAGCTCTGCGGCCGGAGCGCGACCTCAGCCGGTCGCCCTGGTTCCAGGCGCTCTTCGGCTTCCAGAACTTCCATGTGCCGCCGGTCGACCTGCCCGGCGTCGAGGTTTCGATGCTCGACCTCCAGGGAGAGCCGGAGGTGCACTACGACTTCACCCTGTGGATGATCGAAGACCAGCAGTCGGACCAACTGCGGGGCAGCCTGCAGTACAACCGCGACCTGTTCGACGGCACCACCGTCGAGCGCATGGTGCACGGCTTCGAGCTGCTGCTGGCGGCCATCGCCGATGGCGAGGGAGGGAGGCTCCTGGAACTGCCCCTGGTGACCGCCGGCGAGCGGCAGCAGATGCTGCGCGACTGGAACGACACCGGCGCCGGCTTCCCGCCGACCTCACTGCACGCCGCCTTCGAGGAGCGGGCCGTAGCGCAGCCGGATGCCGTGGCGGTGGTGTGCGGCGACGACGCCCTGACCTATGGCACCCTCGACGCCCGGGCCGAGACCCTGGCCCGCTGGCTGGTGGCCCACGGCAGCGGGCCGGATATCCCGGTAGCGCTGCTGGTGGATCGCCATGTCGACCTGATGGTGGGGGTGTTCGGCATCCTGAAGGCCGGCGCCGCCTACATTCCGCTGGATCCGGCGAATCCCGCCGACCGGCTGAGCTACATCCTGGAGGACTCCCGGCCGGCGGCCCTGGTGACCGTCCGGCGGGTGGCGCGGCCGGAAGTCCCGGACGGGTTGCCGGTGATCGAAATCGACGATCCGGAGGCCCTGGCGACGGCGCCTTCGGGCACCTTGCTGCCGGTGCCTGCGCCGGAAAATCTGGTCTACATCATCTACACCTCCGGATCGACGGGGCAGCCAAAGGGCGTCGCCGTCGAGCATCGGTCCGTTGCCAACTACACGCGGAGCGCCATCCGTACCTTCGGCACCGGCCGGCGCGATCGGGTGCTGCAGTTCGTTTCCATCGGCTTCGACCACGCCGCCGAGGAGATCTATCCGGTGCTCAGCCGGGGCGGCGCTCTGGTGCTGCGGACGGAGGAGATGATCGCCTCGCCGGGGCACTTCCTGGACGTCCTCGGCGACCTCCAGGTGACCACCCTCAATCTGCCGACCACCTACTGGCAGGAACTGGCGACGGCCCTCGCCGAACGGTCCCACGGCCAGCCGGCGTCCCTGCGCCTGGCGGTGTTCGGCGGTGACCGGGCGATCCCGGAGCGGGAGGAGGCGTGGTGGCGGTGGGCCGGGCAGCGGTCCGCCGGTGGCGGTACGCCGCTGCGCATGATCAACAACTACGGGCCGACGGAAGCGACCGTCGTGGCCACCATGAGCGAACTGGCGGCGGCGGAGCGCCGGCCCTCCGGCGAGCTGCCCATCGGACGCCCGGTGGACGGCGTGCGTGCGCACCTGGTGGCGCCGGACCTGCGCCCGGTGCCGGTGGGCGCGCCGGGGGAACTGTGCCTCGCCGGCGCCGGCCTGGCGCGAGGCTACCTGGCCCGCCCGGCGCTGACGGCGGAGAAGTTCGTGCCGGATCCCTTCAGCCCGGAGCCCGGCCGGCGCCTGTACCGCACCGGTGACCGGGCGCGCTACCTGGCGGACGGCGAACTGGAGTTCCTCGGCCGCGTCGACCATCAGGTCAAGGTGCGCGGCTTCCGCATCGAACTCAAGGAGATCGAGGCGGTGCTGCGCGACGACCGGACGGTGGCTGAGGCGGTGGTGATGGCGCGCCAGGACGGCCCCGGCGAAAAGCGTCTGTGCGCCTACCTGGTAACGGCGGCGGGGCAGGCGGTCGATGGGTCGGCCCTGCAGCGCAGCCTAAAGAGCCGGTTGCCGGACTACATGGTGCCGCCGGACTACGTGGTGCTCGACGCCCTGCCGCTGACTTCCAGCAACAAGGTGGACCGCCAGGCCCTGCCGGCGCCGGACCGCGACCGGTCGCTGGCGGCGGGGCCCTGGGTGGCGCCGGTGGGCAGCGTCGAGGAAACCCTGGCGGCGATCTTCGGCGAGGTGCTGGAGATCGACCGGGTGGGCGCTGAAGACGACTTTTTCGAACTCGGCGGCCACTCGCTGCTGGCGACGCGGGTGATCGCCCGGCTGCCGGAGGCCTTCGGCTGCGAGGTGCCCTTGAGAACCCTATTCGAGGCGCCCACCGTGGCCGCCCTCGCCCGGCGCCTGGGGGAGTCGGTGCCCTCCGCTGCGCCGGCCGAGGCGATCCCGCCAGCGGATCGCTCGGAGCCGCTGGCGCTGTCCTTCGCCCAGCAGCGGCTGTGGGTGCTCGATCAGCTCGATCCGGGGAGCGCCGCCTACAACATACCGGCCGCCGTGCGCCTCGACGGCGATCTCCGGGTGGCGGTGCTCGAGGCCACCCTGCAGTCGATCATCCAACGCCACGAGACCCTCCGCTCGACCATCGAATCGGGCTATGAAGCGGGTCGCGATCAACCGCACCAGGTGATCCACCAAGATCTCCCCGGTGGCGGGCCGGTGCTGCCGATCGTCGACCTGACGGCCCTGCCGCCGGCGGTGCGCGAACGCTCCGCCCGGCGCCTGGCCTTCGCCGATGCGGCGCGCCCCTTCGATCTCGCCCGCGGCCCCCTACTGCGGTCCCATCTGCTGCGCATGGGCGACGACGAGCACCGGCTGCTGGTCAACCTCCACCACATCGTCGGCGACGGCTGGTCGGTGGGTGTTTTCGTGCGCGAGCTGTCGACCTTCTATCGCGCTCACCACCAGGGGGAGGCATCGCCGCTGGCGCCCCTGCCGCTGCAGTACGCAGACTTCGCCGCCTGGCAGCGCGGGTGGCTGACCGGCGACACCCTGCAGCAGCAGATCGACTGGTGGCGCCACCATCTGGGGGATTCACCGGCGCCCCTCGACCTGCCGACGGACCGGCCGCGACCGGCCACCCAGAGCCTCCGCGGGGCGGCCTTCGACGTCGTCCTCGAGGGCTTCGCGCCGCGGGTCCAGGCTTTCGCCCGGCGGGTCGGCGCCACCCCCTTCATGGTGCTGTTGGCGGCCTTCCACGGCCTGCTGTTCCGCTACAGCGGCCAGGACGAGATCGCCGTCGGCTCGCCCATCGCCAACCGTGGCCGGCCGGAACTCGAAGGGCTGATCGGTTTCTTCGCCAACACCTTGGTGCTTCAGTCGACCTTCGAGGATGGGCCGACCTTCCTGGAGTTGGTCACCCGGGTGCGCGAAACCACTCTCGGCGCCTACGCCCACCAGGACCTGCCCTTCGAGAAGCTGGTGGAGGAGCTGGAACCGCGCCGCGACCTGTCCCGCCACCCGCTGTTCCAGGTGATGCTGGTGATGCTCAACGCGCCCCAGGGCGACGCCGAGTTGCCCGGCCTGCGCCTCACCCCGCTGACGGCGGCGACTTCGACCGCCAAGTTCGACCTCAGCCTGTTGGTGTGGGAGCGGCCGCAGGATCTGGCCTTGCAGTTCGAGTACGACACGGCGCTCTTTGACGGCGCGACGGCGACGCGCATGATGGAGCACTTCCGCCATCTCCTCGACGCGGCGCTGACGGAACCGGAGAAGGCGGTGGCGCGGCTCAACCTGATGTCCGACATGGAGCGCCGGCAAGTGCTGGCGGAATGGAGCACCAACCCGTCGGTGGCGCCGACCACCCTGCACGATCTGTTCATCGCCGCCGCCCGCCGGTTCCCGGACGCCATGGCGGTGGTGTCGCCCCAGGGGCACCTTTCCTATGCGGAGCTGGACGAGCGTTCCGCGCGCCTGGCGGCTCACCTGATCGCCCGCGGCGTCGGTCCGGATCGCGCGGTCGCCCTGTGCATCGGCCGGTCGCCGGAGCTGGCGGTCGCGGTGCTCGCCATCCTGCGCGCCGGCGGCGCCTGCATCCCCCTCGATCCCACCTATCCGCGGGAACGCCTGGCCTTCATGGTCGAGGACAGTTCCGCCGCGGTGCTGCTGGCGGACCGCCGCTACGCCGCGCTGTTGCCGGAGAGTACGGAGCCCCTGTGGCTCGAAGAAGGAGGCGCCGAGGAGCCCTCCGCCGGCGGTTTGCCCACTGCCGGTCTGCCCGCTGCCGGTACGCCCTGGAGTGGGTTCCCCGTGCTGTCGCCGGACCATCTCGCCTACGTCATCTACACCTCCGGCTCGACCGGCAAGCCGAAGGGTGTCGCCATGCGTCACGGGGCAGTGGCGAATCTGGTGCGCTGGCAGGAGCGGGTGGGTGTGCCGCGGCACCGCCGCGGCCGGACCCTGCAGTTCTCGGCCCTCTCCTTCGACGTCTCCTTCCAGGAAATGTTCTCCGCCTGGTGCGCCGGTGGAACCCTGGTGCTGTCGCCGGACGAGGTGCGGCGCGATCCCTACGAACTGCTCACCCACCTCGAACGAGAGGCGGTGGAAACGCTCTATTTACCCTTCGTCGCCCTCCAGCAGCTCGCCGAAGGGGCCGCCGAGGAAGGGCCGCGCCATCGCCTCGCCCTGGTCGATCTGATCACCGCCGGCGAGCAGCTCCGCATGACCCCGGAGGTCCGCCGTCTGGTGGGTTCCCTGGGCGCGACGCTGCACAACCACTACGGTCCGTCGGAAACCCATGTGGTCACCGCCTGGACTCGCGATGCGGCGCGCGGCGCCCAGATCGGATGGCCGGACCTGCCGCCCATCGGCCGGCCGGTGGCGGAGGCCCGGGCCTACGTGCTGGACCCCCTCGGTCAGCCGGTGCAGGTGGGCCGCTCCGGGGAGCTCTACCTGGGCGGCAACTGTCTGGCGCGGGGTTACCTGGGCCGGCCGGCGCGCACCGCCGAGAGTTTCCTGCCGGACGCCTTCGGAGCCACTCCCGGCAGTCGCCTCTACCGCACCGGTGACCTGGTGCGCTGGTTGCCGTCGGGCGACCTCGAGTTCCTCGGGCGGGCCGATTCGCAGGTCAAGGTGCGCGGCTATCGGGTGGAGCCGGGCGAGGTGGAGCAGGCCCTTGGCGGCCATCCGGCGGTGCGCGAAGCGGTGGTGGCGGCGGTCGGCGAGGCGACTCGCCGGCGCCTCGTCGCCTGGGTGGTGCCGCAGGTTGCCGCCCGTGAGGGCGATGCCGGCGCCGACGCGGAAGGCCTCCGGGCTCACCTCGGCGAGCGGTTGCCGGAGTACATGGTGCCTTCGGCCTTCCAGTTCCTCGATGCCCTGCCCTTGACCCCTAGCGGCAAGGTCAACCGGCGGCTGCTGCCGGAGCCGGACGCCGTCGCGCCGGCTTCCGAGCGGGCCTTTGTGGCGCCGCGTTCGGCGGTCGAGGAGCGCATCGCCGAGATCTGGTGTGAGGTGCTGGAGGTCGATCGCGTATCGGCCCTCGACGACTTCTTCGAACTCGGCGGCCAATCTCTGCTGGCGACCCGCGTCGTCTCCCGACTGCGGAGGGTTTTCGGGGTTGAACTGCCGGTCCGGCGCCTGTTCGAGCGCTCGACGCTGGCTGGATTGGCCGAGGCAGTGGAGGCGCTGGATGACGCGGAGAAGGGCGAGGCGGACGCCGCTGCCGGCGTGGCGGCGGAGGGGGCCGAGGCGCTGACCCTGCGGGCGCTGCCGCGGGACACCACCGACCTCCCGCTGTCCTTCGCCCAGCGCCGCCTGTGGTTCGTTGACCAGTTGAGCCCCGGAGGCAACGCCTACAACATCCCGGCCAGTGTCCGCCTGCGCGGCACCTTGCAGGTGGCGGCGATGGCGGCGGCGCTCGAGGAGATCGTGCGGCGCCACGAGGCCCTGCGCACCACCTTCCGGCGCAAGGGCCGCGAAGCGGTGCAGACGATCGCGCCCGGGCAGCCGCGGCCGCTGCCGATGATCGACCTCACCGCTCTACCGGCGGATCGGCGAGAGGGCGAGGGCCGGTCCCTGGTGCTGTCGCAGAGTCTGCGCGGCTTCGACCTCGCCCGCGGGCCGCTGTTCTCCTATTGGTTGCTGCGCTTGACGGCGGAGGACCACCTGCTGTTCACCAATACCCACCACATCGTCTCGGACGGTTGGTCCATCGGGGTGTTGGTACGGGAACTGACGCTGCTCTACGGCGCCGCCGCCACCGGCGAACCCTCACCCCTGGCGCCGCTGCCGGTGCAGTACGCGGACTTCACCCTGTGGCAGCACCGGTGGTTCGACGAGGGCGCCCTCGAAGGGCAGATCGAGTGGTGGCGAGAACGCCTCGAAGGGCGTTTGGAAGCCCTGCAGCTACCCACCGATCGGCCGCGGCCGCCGCGTCAGGACTTTCGCGGCGCGAGCCAGGCCTTCCTGCTGCCGGACGAGCTGGCGGAGACGGCTCGCGCCTACGGCAAGGCGCACGGCGGGTCGCTGTTCATCATCCTGCTCACCGCCTTCCAGGCGCTGCTCTTCCGCTGGACCGATCAGCGCTCGATCGCCGTTGGCGCTCCTATCGCCAATCGCAACCGGGAAGAGATCGAAGGCCTCATCGGATTCTTCGTCAACACCCTGGTGCTGCGCGGCGATCTGGCGCCGGAGATGTCCTTCGCGGAGCTCCACGACCAACTTCGGGACACCACCCTGGGCGCTTACTCCCAGCAGGACGTACCCTTCGAGAAACTGGTGGAGGTGCTGGCGCCGGAACGCGATCTATCGCGCCAGGCGCTCTTCCAGGTGGCTCTGGTGCTGCAGAACGCGCCCCTCGACGACTTTGCCTTGCCGGCCCTCGAGGCGGAACCGGAGATGATCGCCGGCGACGTCGCCAAATTCGACATCACCCTCACCGCCTCGGAGACCGACGGCCGCCTGCTGCTGTCCTGGAACTGGGCCTCGGCGCTCTACGAGACGACCACCATCGGGCGCATGAACGAGGCGCTGGTCCAGCTTATGGCCGCAGCCCTCGGGGCGCCGGAGACCGCCCTCGGCAGACTGTCGCTGCTCGCTCCGGGGCGCCGCCAACAGGTGCTGTACGAGTGGCCCCAGGGCCCGGCGGCGCCGGTGGAGTGGGTGTCGTTGCCGGAGCTCTTCGGTTGCTGGGTCGACCGGCAGCCGGAGGCCCCGGCGGTTCGCTTCCGCGGCGCGCCGTCGAAGACCATGACCTATGGCGAACTGGACGAGGCGGTGCGCCGGGTCGCCGCCGGCCTCACCGCCGCCGGCTGCCGCCCGGGCGATCTGGTGGCCGCCCGCATGCCCCGCTCGGCGGAGTTGCCGGTGGCCTTCCTGGCGGTGCTGGCGGCCGGTTGCTGCTACCTGCCGCTCGATCCGGAGTACCCGCCGGAACGCATCGCCTTGATGGTGCGCGAAGCTCGGCCGGTCGCGGTGCTGGTACCGCGGCGACGCGGCGAGACCAACCTGGAGGAGGTACCGCTGCTGTCTCTGGAGGCAATCCTCCAAACCGGCCCCGATGCTTTCGAGGGGCGGCCGCCGGAGCCCGCCGGCCGCGCCTACGCCATCTACACCTCCGGCTCGACGGGGCGGCCGAAAGGAGTGGAGCTGAGTCACCAGGGCCTAGCCCTGTTGAGCGCGGAGCAGCGGCGCCTGCTGGCGGTGAAGCCGGGCGATCGCGTGGCCCAGTTCGCCGCCCTGTCCTTCGATGCGGCGGTGTGGGAAATGACCCTGGCCTTCGGTGCCGGCGCCACCCTGTGCCTGGCGTCAGCGGCGGAGCTGGTACCGGGGCCGGCCCTCGGTGCCTTCCTGGCGCAAGAGAAGATCACCGTCGCCACCCTGCCGCCATCGGTCCTGGCGCGACTGCCGGAGGACGAGCTGCCGGCGCTGCGCCTGTTGATCAGCGCCGGTGAAGCCCTGACTCCGGTCCTGGCGGAACGTTGGTCTGGGGGCGACCGTCGCCGATTGGTCAACGCCTACGGTCCGACAGAGACCACCGTCTGCGCCACCCTCGGCACCATCGAGGGATCCGACGCGGCGATCACCATCGGTCGTCCCCTGGCGGGCTTCACCGCCTATGTGGTCGACGGCGGCGGCGCCTTGGTGCCGGAAGGCGTCGCCGGCGAATTGCTCCTCGGTGGGCCGTCTCTGGCGCATGGCTACCTGCGCCGGCCGGCGATCACCGCCGAGCGTTTCGTGCCGGACCCCTTCGCTGCCGAGGGCGGCCGCCTGTACCGCACCGGGGATCGGGTGCGCTGGCGGCGCAACGGTCAGCTCGAATTCCTCGGTCGCCGTGACGAGCAGGTCAAGCTCCGCGGCTTCCGGGTGGAACTGGGCGAAGTCGAAGCCGCCCTTTCGAATCTGCCGGGGGTGGAGCAGGGGGCCGTGGTGGTGGTCAAAGGATCGCGCCTGGCGGCCTTTGTGGCGGCCGCTTCGGCCGGTGAGCGGGAACTGGTGGGAAGCGATCTGCGGGCGGACCTGAGCCGGCGCCTACCGGCCCATCAGGTCCCGGCCACCATCGAAATACTGGAGCGCCTGCCGCGCACCCCGGGCGGCAAGATCGATCGTGCCGAACTGCTGCGCCGGGCCGCTGCGGCCTCGCCCCCGGATGCCGATCGGGTTCCCCCCGCCACGGCGACGGAGCGGCTGGTGGTCGAGCTGTGGCGGGAAGCCCTAGGGCGGCCCGAGATCAGCGCGACGGCGGATTTCTTCGACCTCGGAGGCGGCTCCCTGGCGGCGGTGCGGCTGGTCGAGCGGATCCACGAGGAGACCGGAGTCTCGTTCCCGCTGCGGGTGTTCTTCGAAGCGCCGACGGCACGGCGGCTGGCGGCCCGCATCGACGCCGAGCGCACCGCTTTGCCGGTGACCCCGGCGATGGAACCGGCGGCCAGCGCCACCGTCGCGGCGCCGAAGGCGTCCGCGGCCGAGCCACCAGCGCTCCGGCCGGCGCCCCTTGCGGACGGCGAGGATGCGGTGCGCCGATGGATCCTCGAAGAGGTCAACGACACCGCCGTCGACTATCCCCGGGACCTGCCCCTGCACCGCATCTTCGAGCAGCGGGTGGCGGAAGATCCCGCCGCCCTGGCGGTCGTCGATGGGGACGAGACTCTGACCTACGGTGAGCTGGACCGACGGGCCGGCGCCCTGGCGCGCCGGCTGGTGGCCGGCGGCACCGAGCCCGGCGAGCTGGTGGGCATGTGCCTCGAGCGATCCTTCGATCTGGTGGTCGCCATTCTCGGCATCCTCAAAGCCGGCGCCGCCTATGTGCCCCTCGACCCGGCCTATCCGGCAGAGCGCCTCGCCTTCATGATGCGCGACGCGCGCCTGGCGACGGTGGTGGTGTCGTCCGCCACCATCGACCTCCTGCCGGAGGACGACGAGGTCGAGCTGCTGCTGCCGCGGGGTGCCAAGAAGCCCGTTTCGATCGACGTCGATGCCGGCTCTCCGGCCTATCTGATGTACACCTCCGGTTCAACCGGCAAGCCGAAGGGGGTGCTCATCACGCACCGGGGACCGGCCCGGCTGGCGTTGGGTAGCACCCAAACGCCGGTCCTCCGTGGAGACCGCGTCGCCCTGGCGGCGAATCCGGCCTTCGACGCCTCGACCTTCGAGCTGTGGTCGGCGCTGCTCAACGGCGCGACGCTGGTGGTGATCCCGCGCGAGACGGCCCTCGCCACCCCGGCCCTCGGGCGGGAGATCCGGCGGCGGGAGATCGACGTCGCTTTTCTCACCACCTCGTGGTTCCACCAGGTGGCCCGCGAGGCGCCGCAAGCGCTGGAACCGCTGCGGATGCTGGTCTTCGGCGGTGAATCCGCCAGTCCGGAGGTGCTCCGCGGCCTGCTGGCGGCGGGTTTCGGGCCGCGGCTGGTCAACGGTTACGGCCCGACCGAGAACACCGTCTTCTCGACCTGCGAGGTGGTGACGGAGATCGCGGAGGACGCCGACTCGGTTTCCATCGGCCGGCCGATCGCCAACAGCCAGGCCTACGTTGTGGACGGCGAATTCCGGCTCCATTTGCCGGGGGAGATCGGCGAGCTCCTGCTGGGCGGTGATGGCCTGGCGATCGGGTACCACGACCGGCCGGCGCTGACCGCGGAACGCTTCGTGCCGAATCCCTTCGGACCGGCCGGCAGCCGCCTCTACCGCAGTGGCGACGAGGCGGCCTGGCTCGAAGACGGCCGGCTGGCGTTCTTCGGCCGTCTCGATCGGCAGGTCAAGTTGCGCGGCAACCGCATCGAGCTGGGGGAGATCGAAGCGACCCTGGAAGAGCATCCAGCGGTGGCGTCGGCGGTGGTGGTGCTGCGCGAGGAGACCGGCGACCGGCGTCTGGTCGCCTTCCTGGTACCGGCGTCGGGTTCGGCCGGCGATGCTCTGGAGGTGGAAGGCCTGCGGGCGACGGTGACGGGACAGCTGCCCGCGGTGATGGTGCCGGCGGCCTTCGTTGAACTGGAGCGGCTGCCCCTCAATGCCAACGGCAAGGTCGACCGCCACGCCCTGGTAGAGATGCCCCTCGCCAGCGCATCGGGCCGCCGGGGGGAAGCGGGTTCTGAAGCGGCATTCGGAGCCCGCACCGAGACCGAAGCTCTGGTCGCCGGCATCTGGAGCGAGGTGCTCGGTGCTGACGATCTCGGCGTCGAAGACGACTTCTTCGCCCTCGGCGGCCATTCCCTCCTCGCCACCCAGATCATCGGCCGAGTGGAGGAGACTTTCGGTGTCGAGCTGTCCTTGGTGACGCTCTTTGAACAGCCGACGGTGGCCGGCACCGCTGCCGAGATCGACCGCCTGCTCGGTCGCGAGCCGGTTCCCCTAGCGGAACCGGAGGGGGCGGGAGCGTCGCCTTCGTCCGCGGCGGGGGCGACGCGGACCACCCACCGCACGGCGCCGCTGTCCTTCGCCCAGCAGCGTTTGTGGTTCCTCGATCGCCTCGATCCGGGCAACGGTGCCTACAACGTGCCGGCGGGGGTGCGCCTCCGCGGAAGGCTCGAGCCGGCCGCCCTGCAGGCGGCGCTGGCGGAGATGGTGCGCCGCCACGAAACCCTGCGTACGGTGTTTCAGCAGGTGGACGACCGGCCGGAGCAGGTGGTGGGGGAGTACCCCGCCGGTGAAGGTGCGTTGCTGCCGCTGATCGATCTCTCCGGCCTACCGGAGGCGCGGCGCGAGGCCTTGCCCGAAGCCCTGCTCGCTAGCGAGGGCATGCGGCCCTTCGACCTACAGCGCGGACCGACCTTCCGCTGCCGGTTGCTCCGCACCGCGGCGGACGATCACCAGATGCTGGTGGTCTTGCACCACATCATCAGCGACGCTTGGTCCATCGGGGTGTTCATCGCCGAGCTGTCGAGTCTCTACGCGGCGGCCCTGGGGGATCGCCGGTCGCCGCTGCCGGAGCTGCCCAAACAGTTCGGGGACTACGCCGAAGAACAGCGCCGGGTGATGACCGACGACCATCTGGCGACGCAGATCGACAAGGCCGTCGGCGATTTGGCGGACTACATCGAACCGCTGGAGCTGCCCACCGACCGGCCGCGGCCGAAGAACCAGAGCTTCGCCGGCAGGCTCTCCAGCTACGCTCTGGACGGCGGCCTCACGGGCCGCCTGGAGTCCCTTGCCCGCGGCGAGTCAGCAACCCTATTCATGGCGGTACTGGCGGCCTTCGGTGCGCTCCTCGGCCGCTGGTCCGGCCGGCGGCAGCTCGCCGTCGGATCGCCGATCGCCAACCGCCAGCGGGCTGAGGTGCGGAATCTGATCGGCTTCTTCACCAACACCATCGTGCTGCCGGTGGACCTCTCTCCGGCGGCGACCGACGACGAGGGCGCCGCGAGCCTCACCTTCCGGCAACTGTTGGCCCGCGCTCGGCGCTCGGCCACTGCCGGTTTCGGGCGCGGCGAACTGCCCTTCGAGCGCCTGGTGGACCGTCTGGAGCCGGATCGCGACCCGTCCCGCCAGCCGCTCTTCCAGGTGATGTTGGTGGTGCGCGGCGCGGGCGGTGAGGAAGGTCTCCACATGCCGGGTCTCGAGGTCGAGAGCCTGCCGGTCGCCAATCAGACCTCGAAGTTCGACTTGACCCTCTTCCTGTACGCCGGAGCCAATCATCTCGAAGCTCAGATCGAGTACGCCACGGCGCTCTTCGACGAGGCGACCATCGAGCGCCTCGCGGCGTCCTTCGAGCACCTTTTGCGCTCGGTGCTCGACGATCCCGACCGGCCCCTCGACAAGATCGACCTGCGCTCCCCGGAGGAGGTTCGCCAGATCGCTGAGTGGAACGCCGCTGGCGGTGCCCCGCTGGCGGGCGACTCGCCGATGACCCTCCACGGGCTGTTCGAGCGCCAGGCGCGGATCACCCCGAACCGGCCGGCGGTGATCGACAGCGAACGCTCTCTGACCTACCGCCAGCTCGGCGAGCGCTCCGCCGCCCTGGCCCGGGAACTGGTGCGGCGCGGCGTGCGGCCGGACTCCGCCGTCGCCGTCTGCCTCGACCGCTCGGCGGAGATGGCCGTGGCGGTGCTGGCGGTGCTGCGCGCCGGCGGCGCCTGCGTGGCTCTCGATCCGGCGTACCCGGCAGAGCGTCTGGACTTCATGCTGCGCGACCGCGCGCCGACTCTGTTGATCGCTTCGGCTCAGCGCCTGGCGGCCCTGCCGCCGGTGCCCGACGGACTGCCGGTGCTCGACGATCCGGCGGCGGAGCGCGCCGCCGACGACCTGGCGCTGCCGGCGGCGGCGAGCGGCGACCTCCTCGCCTACTTGATCTACACCTCCGGCTCGACGGGCCAGCCGAAGGGCGTGGCGATGCGCCACGCTGCGCTGGTGCAGTTGATCGAGTGGCAGCGGCGGCGCGACGTGCCGGCCGGTGCAGCCCGCGGCGAGGAAGTGCGGTCGCTGCAGTTCGCCGCCCTTTCCTTCGATGTTTCCTTCCAGGAGTTGTTCGCCACCTGGGCCACCGGCGGTACCCTGGTGACCATTGCCGAAGAGGCCCGGCGCGACGCCTTCGAGCTGGCTCGGCATCTCGAACGGCACCGCATCCAGGCCCTCTATCTGCCCTTCGTTGCTCTCCAGGGACTGGCCGAGGCGGTAGCCGCCGGCGCCCCGCTGCCGAGCCACCTGACGGATCTGGTGACCGCCGGTGAGCAACTGCGGGTGACGCCGGCGATCCGCACCCTTCTCGAGCGCCTGCCGGCGGCCCGCCTGCACAACCAGTACGGTCCGTCGGAGACCCACGTCGTCACCGCCTGGACCGGAGCCGGGAAGGCCGCCGCGCCGGAGCTGCCGCCGATCGGTTCGCCGGTGGCCGGCACCCGCCTGCACATTCTCGATCGCACCCTGTATCCGGCACCGCTGGGGGCCGCCGGCGAGCTGGTGTTCGCCGGCGCCTGCCTGGCCCGCGGTTATCTCGGCCGGCCGGCCGCCACCGCCGAGCGCTTCGTGCCGGATCCTTGGGGGGTGCCCGGTGCTCGCATGTACCGCACCGGCGATCTCGGCCGCTGGCTGGCCGCCGGCTCCGATGCCGGTTCGGTGGAGTTTCTCGGCCGCATCGACACGCAGGTCAAAGTGCGCGGCTTCCGGGTGGAACCGGGGGAGATCGAACAGGTCTTGACGGACCATCCGACGATCGCCCAGGCGGTGGTGGTGGCGCTGGGGGAAGGGGCCGAGAAGCGGCTGGTGGCCTACTTCACCGGTACGGCGGAGACCGCCCCCACGGCGGATGCTACTCCCTCCGCTGAGGAACTGGAGAGCTTCCTGGCGGAGCGGCTACCGGAGTACATGGTACCGGCGGTCTTCGTGCCTCTGACGGCCCTGCCGCTCACCCCCAGCGGCAAGATCGACCGCCGCTCCCTGCCGGACCCGGGGGCCGACCGGCGGGTGCAGGGGGAGCCGCCGGCTGGGCCGTTGGAGGAGACCATCGCGGCGGTGTGGAGCGAGCTCCTCGGCCTCGAACAGGTGGCAGCCCGGGAGAACTTTTTTCGCCTGGGCGGCCACTCCCTGCTCGCCACCCAAGTGGCCTCACGGCTCACCCGGCAGCTCGAACGCGAGATCCCGGTACGCGCCATCTTCGAGGCGCCGACGGTGCGCGCCTTGGCGCGGCGGGTTCAGGAACTGGCGGCCGTGGAGTCGACGGACGAAGACTCCGGCGGGGAAGACGTCATCGCCGGCGAAGGGCCGTTGTCCTTCGCCCAGCAGCGGTTGTGGCTGATCGACCGACTCGATCCGGGCAACCCCGCCTACAATTTGCCGGCGGCGATGGATCTTCTCGGTCCGCTCGATGTCCCGGCGCTGGCGGCCGCCTTGACGGCCCTGGTCGAGCGGCACGAGGGCCTGCGGACCCTCTTCGTGGAGGGTCGCGAGGGACCGCGGCAGAAGGTCGTACCGCCTTCCGCGCAGCGGCTACCGCTGATCGATTTGGCCGCCCTGCCGGCTGCCGTCGCCGAGGGCGAAGGGAGCCGCTTCACTCACCGCGAGGCGATCTATCGCTTCGATCTGGCCCGCGGGCCGCTGCTGCGCACGGTGCTGCTGCGCCGCACACCGGAAGTGCACCGTCTGCTGGTCAACCAGCACCACATCATTTCCGACGGCTGGTCGATCGGCATTCTGGTGGCCGAGTTGTCCGAGTTCTACGCCGCCGCGAGGGAGGGGCGCGCCGCGGCGCTGCCGGAACTCGCCACCACCTACGTCCACCACGCCAGCCGGCAGCGGCTGGTCGCCGGCCGCATGGACGAAGAGCTGGATTTCTGGCTCGATCACCTACAGGGCGGCAGCGAGCCGCTCGAGCTGCCGACGGATTTCCCTCGGCCGGCGGTGCAGAGCCATCGCGGTGCCGATCGCTTCCGCGCTCTGGATCCCGCCCTCTCCGCTCCCTTGCGGCAACTCGCCGCGGCGCACGACGCGACGCCGTACATGGTCTTCCTGACCCTCTTCGGAGAGTTGCTCGGGCGCTGGTCCGGCCGCCGGGACGTGGTGGTCGGCACGCCCATCGCCAACCGCCAGGAGGCGGCGACGGAAGGCCTGATCGGTTTCTTCGCCAATACCCTGGCGCTGCGCCTCGACCTCGCGGCCGAAGCGACCTTCGAGGAGGCCGTCGCCGCCACCCGGCGGCTGACCCTCGAGGCCTTTTCCCACCAGGATCTGCCCTTCGAGAAGCTGGTGGAGGTGCTGGAACCGGAGCGCGATCTGGCCCGGGAGCCAATCTTCCAGGTGATGTTCACCCTGCAGAACGTCGAGGGCCGGCGCCTGGAGCTGCCCGGCATCGAGGTGAGGATGGCCGATGCCGTGGGGCAGATTGCGAAGTTCGACCTGACCCTGCTGGTGACCGAGGCGGCGAACGGCTTCCATCTCTCCCTCAACTATGCAACGGATCTGTTCTCGGCGACCACCGCCGACCGCATGCTCGATCACCTGGAGACGCTGGTGCGAGAGGCGCTGGCGGATCCGTCCCGGCGGGTGGTGGACCTGGCGATGCTCTCGCCCACCGAGCGCCACCAGCTCCTCCACGAGTGGAGCACCACCGGCTCCTCCGGCGACCCCCTGGTGGCTTCGTTGCCGGAGCGGGTTCGCCGCAGCGCCGAGGCCCGGCCGGAGCGGGTGGCGGTGGTGGGCGATTCGGAGCACCTGACCTACCTTCGCCTGGTGAACGAGGCCAAGACCCTGGCCGGCCGGCTGACCGCCGCCGGAGTCGGGCCGGAGGTACGGGTCGGCCTCGCGATCGAGCGCTCGCCGGCGGCGGTGGTCTCCGCCCTCGGCATCCTGTGGGCCGGCGGCGCGTGTGTGCCATTGGATCCGGCGATGCCGACGGAGAGGTTGCGCTTCCTGATCGACAACGCCGGCGTCGCGGCGGTGGTCACCGAGGAGCGCTGGCGCTCCCGGCTGCCGCTCGAAGGCCTGCCGCCGGAGGCCGTGGTGACGATGAACCGAGGCGAGCCGATCGCCGCGGTGGGCAAAGGACTGGCGGCTCCGGCGGTTCTCGATGCGCGACAGCTCGCGTTTCTCTTCTACACCTCCGGATCGACCGGCCAACCGAAGGGGGTGGCCGTTTCGCACCGCAACATGGTGCGCGTCGCCCTCGATCAGGCCGCGCTCGGCGCCGACGAGGTGATTCCGCACCTGGCTACCCTGTCCTTCGATGCCGCGACCGTCGAGCTGTGGGCGCCGCTGCTGGCCGGCGGCCGCATGGCGGTGCTGCCGCCGGGTCCCCTCAGCCTCGAGGACCTGGGCCGGAGCCTGCTGGAACAGCGGCCGACCTCGATGTTCCTGACTTCGGGTTTGTTCCACCAGATGATCATGGAGCAGCCGGAGGCTTTCCAGAGCCTGTACCGCCTATCCGCCGGCGGCGAGGTGCTGAATCCCGCCACGGTGCTGCGGGCGCGCGATCTCCTGGCGCCGCGCGGGCGGATGGTGAACGTCTACGGTCCAACGGAAAACGCCACCTACACCACCTTCCATCCCCTGGCCCTCGACGAAACGGTGCCGGACACGGTGCCGATCGGGCGGGCGATCGCCGACACCTCGATCTACGTGCTCGACCGGAATCTGCAGGCGGTGCCGATCGGCGTGTGGGGTGAACTGTTCACCGGTGGCGAAGGGGTGGCGCGGGGCTATCTGGGACTTCCCGGGCGGACCGCCGAGAGCTTCTTGCCGAATCCCTTCGCCGGCGCGGGCGAGCGCATGTACCGCACCGGCGACGTCGTTCGCTTCCGCGCCGACGGTGCTCTCGAATTCGGTGGCCGCCGGGACCAGCAAGTCAAGATCCGCGGTTTCCGCATCGAGCCGGGAGAAGTGGAGGCGGCCCTCGAGGCGCTGCCCGGCGTGGCGAACGCGGTGGTCCTGGTCGAGCAGGACCACAAGGGCGACAAGCGGCTGGTGGCCTATGCCGCGGTGCAAAGGGAGAACGAGAGCGCGACCGTCGACGCCCTGCGCGACGGCCTCGCCGAACAGCTACCGGACTTCATGGTGCCGGCGACGTTCGTCCTCTTGGACCGCTTCCCCCTCGGCCCGACGGGCAAAATAGACCGCCAGCGCCTGCGGCGGGAGCACGGCCCCTCGCCCGCCGGATCGCCGGCCTCGCGCCAAGCTCCGAGGTCGGTGACCGAGGCCCTGCTGGTGGAGATCTGGAAGGGGCTGCTGGAGGTGCCCGCCGTCGGCGTCGAGGACAACTTCTTCCACCTCGGCGGCCACTCCCTCCTCGCCACTCAGCTAGTGTCCCGGCTGCGCGACCGCTTCGGTGTCGCCGTGCCTCTGCGCACGGTGATGGAGCGGCCGACCATCGCGCTCCTCGCCGAGATTCTGGATGCCGCCTCGAGGGACGACCTCGGAGCGGATCCGGTGCGCCGGAAAGAGCGTCCTGAGGTGCTGCCCCTTTCCTTCGCGCAGCAGCGCTTGTGGCTGCTCGATCAGTTGAATCCCGGCGATCCGGCCTACAACCTGGGGGTGATCCTCACCCTGGACGGTCGCCTCGACGGGCGCGCCCTGAGTACGGCCTTCGGAGAGATCGTCGAGCGCCACGAGGTGCTGCGATCGGTTTACGGCGAAGCGGCCGGGCGACCGACCCAGCGGGTCCTGGAAGCGGTGGCGGATCCGGCCTGGACGGTCGACCTCTCGGATTTGCCGAGGGCGGTCGCCGCCGCCGAGGTGACGCGCCTCTCCGCCGCCGAGGCGGCACGCGGCTTCGACCTCTCCCACGGTCCGATCCTGCGGGTCTTCGTCTACCGCTTGTCGGCGACGGAACACCAGCTCCAGACGACGGTCCACCACATTGCCGGCGACGGTTGGTCACTGGGAGTCTTCGTTCGCGAGCTGACGACCCTCTACCGGGCCTTCAGCGAGGGTGATCCTTCGCCGCTGCCGGAACTGCCTCTGCAGTACGCGGATTTTGCTCTCTGGCAGCGGGAATGGCTGAGTGGCGAAGTTCTCGAAGGGCAGCTCGCCTACTGGCGTCAGCGCTTCGACACCCTGCCGGAGCCCCTCGACCTGCCCCTCGACCGGCCGCGGCCGAAGGATCTTTCGACCTTCGGGGACCATTGGGGCGAGGAACTTCCGGCGGCCACCGTCGACGCTCTCGAAGCCTTCGCGGCGCAGCACGAGGTGACCCCGTTCATGGTCTTGCTGTCGGCCTTCGCGACATTGATGGCGCGCACCGGCGGTCGCCGGGATCTGGTGGTCGGTACGCCCATCGCCAACCGCAACCGATCGGAGATCGAAGGGCTGATCGGCTTCTTCGTCAATACCCTCGCTCTGCGGCTGGACCTGTCCGGCACGCCGTCCTTCGAAGACCTGGTGCTGCGCGTGCGAGACCGCACGCTCGGTGCCTACGCTCACCAGGATTTGCCCTTCGAGCGTCTGGTAGACGAGCTCAACCCCGACCGGAGCAGCGCGCGCACGCCGCTTTTCGAAGTGATGTTCTCGCTGCAGAACGCCCCGTCCGGCGATCTCGATATGCCGGATTTGAGGGTGCGGTCGTTGGGTTCCGGCACGCCGCGCGCCAAGTTCGATCTGATGGTCGACGCCACCCTGGGAAAGGGCGCGGCGGGCACCGCCTGGACCTTCCGCCGCGCCCTCTTCGACCGGCCGACGGTGGAGCGTATGGCGTTGGCCTTCGGCAGTCTGCTGGGTGCCGCCCTTGAAGCTCCGGAACGCTCCGTCTTCGAGCTGCCGATGCTGTGCTCCCAGGAGCGTCTGGAAGTGCTGGCGAGCGGGATCGCGCCGCGCAACGGCTCGAGGCCGGCGGCGACCTCCCTCGCCGAGGCGGTCTGGCGTCGCGCTCGCCGCCGTCCGAACGACCCGGCCCTGGCGGATGGCCGCCGGGGGCTGACCTTCGGCGAACTGGAAGGCGAAGCCCGGGCCGTCGCCGGGGGCCTCGCCGCCGCCGGCACGCGACCGGGCGATCGGGTGGGTTTGTGTATCGGTCGCTCGGTCGAGTCGGTGGTCGGTCTGCTGGCGATTCTCGAAGCCGGCGCCGCCTACGTACCCCTCGATCCTTCCCTGCCGGCGGGGCGCCTGGCGGCGATGATCGAGGATGCAGGGGTGAGCCGGGCGCTGGTGGTAGCGGCGACCGCCGGCACGGTGGAGGACGTGGTGCCGGGGGTGGCCGAGCTCGACCTCGACGAGCTGAAGGCGGCTGGCCGGGGGAAGGACGGGCCGGCGGCACCGGTGGACTCGAGCGGCGCTGGGCTCGGCGATCTGGCCTACATCATCTTCACTTCCGGATCGACCGGCCGGCCGAAGGGCGTGGCGATGAGCCACCAGGGAACCCTCCACCTGCTCGAAGGTCTGTCGGACCGGGTGTTCGAGGGCGAGAATCGGCGCCTGCGGGCGAGCCTCAACGCGCCGCTGGGATTCGATGCCTCGGTGCAGCAGATCGTGCAGCTAGCGCGGGGACACGCCCTGCGGATCATCCCGCAGGAGGCGCGGCAGGACGGCGCGCTGCTCCTCGCTCTGCTGGCCGACGAAGAGATCGAGGTCTTTGACACCACTCCGGCGCAGGTCCGCATGCTGCTGGCCGCTGGCCTGCTCGAAAGCGGTCACCGGCTGCCGGACATCTGGCTGGTGGGCGGTGAGGCGATCGAGCAGGATCTGTGGGAAATCCTGACCGCCTTACCGGCGAAGGTGTTCAACGTCTACGGGCCGACGGAATGCGCCGTGGACACCACCGCCCGGCGCATCGAACCCAGGTGCGCCCGGCCCAGTCTCGGGGCGCCGCTGCCGGGGGCAACGGTGCGGGTGCTCGACGATTTCCTGGAGCCGGTTCCGGTGGGGGTGGTCGGCGAGTTGACCATCGCCGGCCGCGGTGTGGCCATGGGGTACTGGGGCCGGCCGGCGCTGACCGCCGAGCGCTTCGTGCCGGATCCCTTCGGGGGACCCGGCGCCCGCCTGTATCTGAGCGGCGACCTGGCCCGCTGGAGCGGCGGCGCCGTCCGCGAGCTGCAGTCCCTTGGCCGGCGCGACGGTCAGGTCAAGGTGCGCGGCTATCGCATCGAACTGGGCGAGATCGAGTCCGTGCTGCGGAGCGACCCGGCGGTCGCCCAGGCGGCGGTGGTGGTGCGGCAGGACCGGGGTCTGGATCGACGACTGGTGGCCTACGTGGTTGCCGAATCGCCGGATGCCCTCGAAATCGGAACGTTGCGCGAAGGCCTGAGGGCGAGGCTTCCGGAGTACATGGTGCCGGCGGCCTTCGGGGTGCTCGACGGATTGCCCCTCAACGCCAGCGGCAAGGTCGACCGGCGAGCCTTGCAGGCACCGGACATGGCGCCCACGGAGTTTGCCGGGGAGGGTGAGTTCATCGCTCCGCGGGACGAGCGCGAGCAGGCTCTTTGCGCGCTCTACCGCGAGTTGCTCGGGGTGGAGCGGGTCGGCATTCACGACGACTTCTTCGATCTCGGCGGCCATTCGCTCCTCGCCACCCAGCTGGTGGCCCGGGTGCGGGCGCGGATGGGTGTCGAGATGCCTCTGCGGTTGCTCTTCGACCATCCGACGGTGGCCGAACTGGCGCCGCTCCTCGCCACATCCCACCGGGCCGGGGCCGAAGGACCGCGCCGGCGGTCGAATCCGGAGGTGGCCGCCCCGATGTCCTTCGCCCAGCAGCGCCTCTGGCTGATCGATCGCATGAACCCCGGCGACCCGACCTACAACTTGGGCGTCGCTCTCGATTTGCGAGGCGGCCTCGACCGGCCGGCCCTGGCCGGCGCCTTCCGCGAAATCGTGCGCCGTCACGAAGTTCTGCGGTCGGTGTTCGGAGCCGGCGATCCGACGCCGATCCAGGGAGCCCTGCCGGCGGCGCCGGAGATCTTCGCCTCGGTGGATCTACGGGCGCTGCCCACGGCGCGGGCGCGGCAGGCGGCGGACGAAGGGGCGCGCCGGGCGGCCCTCCGCGGCTTCGACCTGAGCAGCGGGCGGCTCCTGCGGGTGGTGCTGTTCGATTTTCCGTCCGGGGAACCGGATCTTCCGACGGCGCGACTCCAGGTGACGATCCACCACATCGTCAGCGACGGTTGGTCGATGGGGCTGTTCATCCGCGAGCTGACGGTGCTCTATGGGGCGCTGCTCGAGGGCCAACCCTCGCCGCTGCCGGAGCTGCCCTTGCAGTACGCCGACTTTGCCGACTGGCAGCGCGGCTGGCTGACCGGTGAAGCCCTGGAGGAGCAGCTCGCCTACTGGCGTGACCGCTTCGCCTCGCCGCCGGAGCCGCTCGAGCTGCCCCTCGATCGACCGCGGTCGGCGACCCTCGATCCGGCCGGCGGCCTGCGGCAGCATTTCTTCACCGAGGGCTCCGTGGAGGCGATCGAAGAATTCTGCCGGCGGCACGACGTGACGCCGTTCATGGTCCTCCTGTCGGTCTTCGCGACGCTGATGGCGCGCACCGGTGGGCGGGCGGATTTCGTCATCGGTAGCCCGATCGCCAATCGCAATCGGGCGGAAGTCGAGGATTTGATCGGCTTCTTCGTGAACACCCTGGCGCTGCGGTTGGATCTCACCGGTGAGCCCACCTTCGAGACCCTGGTCCAGCGGATCAAGCAGGTCACCCTGGGGGCCTACGACCATCAGGATCTCCCCTTCGAACGCCTAGTGGACGAACTCAACCCGTCCCGCAGCATGGCGCGGACGCCGCTGTTCGAAATCATGTTCTCGCTGCAGCGGGATGCCGGTGACGCGCTGGAGCTGCCGGGGGTGGAGGTCTTCCAGCGGGAGACCGAGGCGCTGCCGGCGAAGTTCGATCTGACCGTCGATGCGGTGGTTGGCGAGGGCCGTGGCTGGACCACCTGGCTCTACCGCAGCGCCCTGTTCGACGAATCGACTATCGATCGCCTGGCGGCCCAGTTCAATCACCTCCTCATCGCCGCCCTGGCTGAGCCTGAGGCCTCGGTTTTCGAGTTGCCGATGCTCACCCCGGCGGAGCGCGCCGAGGCGCTGCTGCGGGGTGCCGCGCCAGAGCCGCTGCCGGTGCTGCCGGAGGGAAGCCTGGTCGATGCGGTGTGGACCGAGGGCGGGCGGGATCCCACCGCCTTGGCCGTGTGGGACGACCGTCAGGAACTGACCTTCGAGGCCCTGGAGGAGCAAGCCCGGCGGGTGGCCGGCGGCCTGCGGGAAGCCGGCGTCGAGCGTGGCGACCGGGTGGGGATCTGCCTCGAGCGGTCGGTCGCCCAGGTGGTGGCGCTGCTGGCCATTCAACAGGCCGGGGCGGCCTATGTGCCGCTCGATCCCTCGCTGCCCGCGGACCGGCTAGCGGCGATGGTCGAAGACGCCGGTACCCGCCTCGCGCTGGTGGAGGAGGGGACCGCCGGATGCCTGGCCGCGGTGGACTCCTCAGAGGAAATACCCTTCGCCCGCTGCGCCGGCGCGGATCCCCTCGCAGGGCCGAGCGGTACCGGTCTCGACGACCTCGCCTACATCATCTTCACCTCCGGCTCGACGGGTCGCCCCAAGGGCGTGGCGATGAGCCACCGGGGGGCGCTGCATCTGCTTGCCGGTCTGCGCCAGCGGGTCTTCGCTAACCTTCCCGCCGGCCGGCCGCGCGCCACCCTCAACGCGCCGCTCGCCTTCGACGCCTCGGTGCAGCAGATCGTGCAGCTCGCCGCTGGTCACAGCCTGCGGGTGATTTCCGCCGAAGCACGGCAGGACGGCGCGGCGCTTCTCGAACTGCTGGAGCGTGAAGAGATCGACGTCTTCGACGCCACCCCGGCGCAGGTGCGCATGCTGCTGGCGTCGGGCCTCGGCGCCGAGGAGCGGCGCCTGCCGGGGATCTGGCTGGTCGGCGGGGAAGCCATCGAGCAGGTCCTGTGGGATGGTTTGGCGGCGCTACCGGTCGCCGTCTTCAATGTCTACGGACCCACCGAGTGCGCGGTGGACACCACCGCTCGCCGCATCGAGTCGAGCTGTCCGCGCCCGAGCCTCGGTGCCGCTTTGCCCGGGGCGACGGTGCGAGTGCTCGATCCGCACCTCGAGCCGGTGCCCGAAGGGGTGGTGGGGGAGCTGGGCATCGCCGGCCGCGGTTTGGGCCTAGGGTACTGGGGCCGGCCGGCGTTGACGGCGCTTTCCTTCGTGCCGGATCCCCACGGTGAGACCGGCTCCCGCCTGTACCGGAGCGGCGATCTGGCCCGCTGGGTGCCGTCCGCCTCCGGTGACTTCGAACTCGAATCTCTCGGCCGCCGAGACCACCAGGTGAAGGTACGCGGCTATCGCATCGAGCTGGGGGAAATCGAGGTCGCCCTGTCGGCCGTTCCGTCCGTGGCCCAGGCGGCGGTGGTGGTGCGCCAGGAGGCGGGCGACCGCCGAATTGTCGCCTACGCCACTGCCCGATCAGGGGTAGAGCTCACCGCTCAGGACCTGCGCCGGAGCCTTGGCGAACGGTTGCCGGAGTACATGGTGCCGTCGGCCTTCGGCCTGCTGGCGGAGCTTCCGACCACCGCCAGCGGCAAGATCGATCGCCGGGCGCTGCTCGCCGCGGAGTATGCGCCGACGGAATTCCAGACCGGTGAATTCGAAGCCCCGCGGGATTTCCGGGAGCGCTTCCTGTGCCAGCTCTTCGAGGAACTCCTCGGCGTCGAGCGGGTGGGGATCCGGGACGACTTCTTCGCCCTCGGCGGCCATTCCCTGCTGGCGACGCGGTTGCTCGGGCGGGTCGAGGAAGGACTGGGGATCGGCCTTTCTCTGCGTGCCATCTTCGAAGCGCCGACGCCGGCAGCCCTGGCGCTGCGCTGCGGGCGCGAGGCCGCGGACGACGCCTCGTCCGAGGGTCGGGAGTGGTCGGCCCTCCACCCGCTGTCCTTCGGACAGCAGCGCCTGTGGCTGCTCGATCGCCTGGAGCCGGACGGTGCAGCCTATCTGGTGCCCTCGTCGCAGCGGTTCCGGGGCGACCTCGATGTCGAGGCCCTGGCCGGCGCCCTGGCCCACATCGTCCGGCGCCACGAAGTGCTGCGGACCACCTTCCAGCGGGTTGGCGACCGCCCCGCCCAGCAGGTCCACGAGGGGGAGGACGCCAGCCCGCCCCTGAGGCGGGTCGACCTCTCGGGGCTGCCGGATCCGCTGGCCGAGGCGTTGCGCCTGGGCCGACGGGACGCGCGGCGCCCGTTCGATCTGGAGCGCGGTCCGGTGGCCCGGTTCACCCTGCTGCGCCTGGCTCCCGAGGATCACGTGCTGCTGCTCGCCCTGCACCACATCGTGAGCGATCTGTGGTCGATCGGGATCTTCGTCCACGAGCTGAGCCTGGGCTACCGCGCGGCGGTGCGGGGCGAGGCGGCGGCGCTACCCGACCTCAGGACCACCTACAAGGATTACGCCCGCTGGCAGCGCAACTACCTGAGCGGTCCGGTGCTCGAAGCTCAGCGTGGCTATTGGTTGAAGCGTCTGGCCGAGGCGGGCGAACCGCTGGACCTGCCGACCGATCGGCCGCGGCCGGCGGTGCAGGATCTGCGCGGCGCCAGTCGCTTCTTCGAATTCTCCAAGGGCGCCCAGGAGACTCTTCATGGGGTCGGTCGGGAGGAGCGCTCGACCTTCTTCCAGGCGGCGATGGCGGTGTTCTTCACCTTCCTCTACCGCTATACGGGGAAAGGAACGCTGCACGTCGGCACCCCGATCGCCAACCGCTCCAAGGCGAACGTGCAGGCGCTCATCGGATTCTTCACCAACACCCTGGTGTTGCAGGGCAAGGTTGAAGGCGGTATGACCTTCCGCTCTCTCCTGCGGCAGGCTCGGCGGCGCACCCTCGAGGCGTACCAATACCAGGAGCTGCCCTTCGAGGGGCTGGTGGAGGCCCTGCAGCCGGAGCGAGACCTGTCGCGCTCGCCGCTGTTCCAGGTGATGCTGGTGGTGCGGCCCGGCGATCAAGCGGCCCTGGATCTGCCGGGCCTCAGCCTCGAGACCCTGCCGATGGAGGGGGTGACCTCCAAGTTCGACCTGACCTTCTTCTTGCAAGAGGGCGGCTACGGGGGCTTCATCGAATACGCGACTGCGCTGTTTGACGAGAGCACCGTTGACCGCATGGGATCGCACTTCGCGGCCCTCCTCGCCGCCGCCGCGAAGAACCCGGACGAAGCGCTCCACCGGCTGCCGATGACGAGTGAGGCCGAGCGGCGGCAGATTCTGGAGGACTGGAGCGAGAGCGCCGAGGTCGATCCAGCGGCCGGCGATGAAGGCCTGCACGCGGTGTTTGAGCGGCGGGCGGCCCTCGAACCCGACCGGTTGGCGGTCGAGGCCGGCGATTCGCTGTTGACCTATGGCGCTCTCGAAGGCGAGGCCAATCGGCTGGCGCACCATCTGCGCCTACTTGGCGTGGGCATCGACGAGCCGGTGGGGATCTGCGCTGAACGCAGCCATGCCCTGGCGGTTTCGACTCTGGCGGTGCTCAAGGCCGGCGCCGCCTGTGCGCCCCTCGATCGCAGCTATCCCGGCGAGCGCCTGAGCCGGATGATCGACGATGCCGGGATCGGCTGGATTCTGGCCGATCCGGCGCCGGCAGGGGAGCTTCTGGAGGCACTCTCCCTGTCGTCGCCGGATCGCCGTCCGCGCGTTCTCGATCTCGCGGACCGCGGCGCCTGGGCCGGCCAGCGGGCAGATCCGCCGCCCTCCTCCCGCGCCGCGGCGGGCGAGCGCCTGGCCTACGTGGTGTTCACCTCCGGTTCCACCGGCCGGCCGAAGGCGGTGGCCATGCCGCATCGGGCGCTGCGCCAGCTCGTCGCTTGGCAAGGCGGAGCGGCCGGCGCCGGTGAGGGTCTGCGTACCCTGCAGTTCGCGGCGGCCAGCTTCGACGTCTTCTTCCAGGAATTGTTCACCACCTGGGCCGAGGGCGGCACCCTGGTGCTGGCGGCGGACGGCGAACGCCGCGACTCCTTCGCCCTGAGGCACCGCCTCGACGAAAGTCAGATCGAGCGCCTGTTTGTGCCCTTCGTCGCCCTCCAGGGGCTCGCCGAGGCGACCTCCGGGAACGCCACGGAGGCGCTCCGGCAGGTCATCACAGCGGGCGAGCAGCTACGCATGACGGGGACCGTACGCCGCCTCGTGGGGCAGCTCGGGAAGGGTTTGCCGAGTGCCCTGGAAAACCACTACGGACCAAGCGAAACCCATGTGGTGACCGCCTGGCCACTGGCGGCGGGCGAGGCCGCCGCGGCGCCGGATCTCCCGCCCATCGGGCGGCCGGTGAGCGGCACCCGCATCCATCTGGTGGACCGCGACGGCGAGTGGGTGCCGCTGGGAGTGGCCGGTGAGATCCAGATCGCCGGCGCCGGCCTCGCCCGCGGCTACCTCGGACGCCCGCGGCTGACGGCGGAGCGCTTCGTGCCGGATCCTCACGGCGACCCTCCCGGAGCTCGGCGCTATCGCACCGGAGACCTCGGCCGCTGGCTCGCCGGCGGCGAGATCGAGTTTCTCGGGCGCGTCGACACCCAGATCAAAGTGCGCGGCTTCCGGGTGGAGCCCGGCGAGATCGAGCAGGTGCTGGAGGCCCGGCCGGAGGTCCGCGAGGCCGTGGTGGTGGCGCAGGGGGTTGCTGCGAACCGGCGACTGGTCGCCTTCTACGTCCCCGACGGCGGCGAAGAGCCGGTAGATTCCGAGATCCTGGTCGAGGCTCTCCGCCATTCTCTGCCGGCTCCGTTGGTGCCCTCGCTGTTCGAAGCCCTGTCGGCTCTGCCGCTGACACCGAGCGGCAAAGTCGATCGCCGGGCCCTCGAAAACCGGCGGGTCAGCGCCCACTCCCGCGACGAACGCCCCCAAGGTTTGTTGGAGGAACGCATCGCGCTGATCTGGCGGCATCTTCTCGACCGGGACGAAGTGGGTGCGCGGGACGACTTTTTCGCTCTCGGCGGACATTCTCTCCTCGCGACCCAGCTTGTCTCCCGGCTGCGGGACCAGCTTGGCGTGGAGCTGCCGCTCAAGGATCTCTTCGAGAACCCGACCGTCGCCGGCTTGGCGCGCTGCCTGCGGGCGGCCGGTGGGCGGCCGGTGCTGGCGCCGGCCGAGCCGCGGTCGGGGGACGATCCGCCGCCGCTTTCCTTCGCGCAGCAGCGCCTGTGGTTCATCGAACGATTCGAACCGGGGAGTTCCGTCTACAACCTCGGTTCCGCCGTCCGCCTGAAGGGCGACCTCGACGTGGCGGCCCTGGCCGCCGCCTTCGGAGAGATTCTGCGCCGTCACGAGAGTCTGCGGACGACCTTCGAAGAGATCGACGGCGTTCCCCGGCAGCGCATTCACGGCACCGTCGCGCCGGCCCTCTGCTTGGTCGACCTGGCTCGCCTGCCGGAAGCTCGGCGGGAAGCGGAACATCGGCGCCTGGTGGGCTGGGAGGCGCGGCGTGGCTTCGACCTCGTCGCCGGCCCGCTGGTGCGGGCGGTTCTCATCCGCCACCATGAGGCCTTCCACGGCCTGCTCGCGACCCTGCACCACATCGTCTCCGACGGCTGGTCGATGAGCCTCTTCGTGCGCGAACTGTCCGCCCTCTACGCGGTGGCGACGGGCGAAGGGCCGCGCCGTTCGCCGCTGCCGGAACTCGCCATCCAGTATCCGGACTTCGCCGCCTGGCAGAACGGCCATCGGGTGCGGCAGGTGCTCGATGAACAGCTCACTTCCTGGAGTCGGCGCCTGACGCCGCTGCCGGAGCCCCTCGATCTGCCGACGGACCGTCCGCGCCCGGCTGAGCGGGGTGCCGGGGGCGGCACCTTCGACACCTGGCTGTCGCCCGAGGCCAGCATTACCGTCGAGGAGCTGGCCACCCGCGCCGGAGCCACGCCTTTCATGGTGCTGCTGACGGCCTTCCAAGTGCTGCTGGCGCGCTTCGCGGCCCAGCGTCGCCTGGTCATCGGCACCCCCATTGCCAACCGTCACCGGTCCGAGCTGGAAGAGTTGATCGGCTTCTTCGTCAACACCCTGGCGCTGCCGGCGGATCTCTCCGGGGCGATTTCCTTCGAGTCCCTGTTGGCGGAGACGCGCACCATCGCTCTCGACGCCTTCGCCCATCAGGACCTTCCCTTTGAGCGCCTGGTCGAAGCGCTAGAGCCGGTGCGCGACCCGTCGCGGTCTCCGATCTTCCAGGCCATGTTCGTACTCCAGAACACGCCCCAAGAGGGGCTTCAGCTACCGGGACTGACGGTGGAGGCGGAAGCCGTCGAGGCGCCGGTGGCAAAGTTTGATCTCACCCTTGCGCTACATGGCGTCGAGGACATTGGTACCGACGCGACTGGCACTGCCTTTGGTGCGTCGTGGAATTACCGGGCCGACCTCTTTGACGGCGCCACCATCGAACGTATGGCGCGCGCCTTCGACTACATCCTCAGAGCGGTGCACACCACGGCGGAAGAGTCGTGCAGCGCTCGCTCTGTATGGGAGATTCCGCTCTTGAGCCCGAACGAGCGTCATCAGATCCTGTCCTCCTGGAGCACCCTTTCTGCGGCCGGACCGTCGTCGCACGATCCGCACGGGCTCTGGGAACCCTTGCACTTGCGTTTTGCGCGGCAGGTCGCCGAGCGGCCGGAGGCGCCGGCGATCGACTTTCGAGGCGACCTGTGGAGCTACGCCGAACTCGATGCCCGGGCCGCGGCGGTGGCGGCGGCATTGCGCGACCTCGGCGCCGGTGCGGAAAGCCGCGTCGGCCTGTGCGTGGAGCGATCGCCGCAGTTGGTGGCGGCGATCCTCGGCATCCTCAAGGTCGGTGCGGCCTACGTACCGCTCGATCCGGACTATCCCCAGGAGCGTCTGGAAGGGATGATCGAGGACGCCGACGTGGCCCTGCTGGTGGCCGACGAGCGAGGCCGTAGGGCGCTGCCCTGGGTCACCGTGCCGACCCTCGACCTCGACGCGGACGGCCTCGCCGATGGCCTGCCCGAGGGCGAGGGGGCCGCCGCCCACCGCGGCGATCCGGACCACCTCGCCTACGTGATGTTCACTTCCGGTTCCACCGGCCGGCCGAAGGCGGTGGGCGTAACCCACCGCAATGTGGCGCGGCTGGTGTGCTCCAACCCCTTCATCGATTTCGGGCCGGAGGAGGTCTTCCTGCTGCTCGCGCCGGTGTCCTTCGATGCCTCCACCCTGGAGCTATGGGGGGCGCTGCTGAACGGCGGGCGGCTGGCGGTAATGCCGCCGGGACCCCACGGCATCGAGGAAATCGGCCGGGAGCTCGAGGAGCGTGGAGTCACCACCCTGTGGCTGACGGCGGGCCTGTTCCACGGCTGGGTGGAGGATCGTCCCGAGAGTCTGGCGGAGGTGCGCCAGCTCCTCTCCGGCGGCGACGCCCTGTCGATCCCTCACATCGAGCGCATGCGGGCGGCGATGGCGCCCGGCGGGCGCCTGATCAACGGCTATGGCCCGACGGAGAACACCACGTTCACCACCACCCACCGGATCGGCGAAGGCGAAGTGCTGGTGGGCTCCGTGCCGGTGGGGCGGCCGATCGGGCACACCACCGTCTACATCCTCGACGACCAGCTCGAACCGGTGCCGGCGGGGGTGTGGGGTGAGCTGTACAGCGGCGGCGACGGGGTGGCCCGGGGCTACCTCGGCCGGCCGGCGCTGACCGCCGAGGTCTTCGTGCCGGATCCCTTCGCAGGGGCCGGTGGACGGCTGTACCGCACCGGTGATCGCGCTCGCTGGCGAAATCCGGCCATCGCCGGCGACGCCCCGGTGATCGAACTCGGCGGCCGTCGAGACCACCAGGTCAAGGTGCGCGGTTTCCGCATCGAACTGGGAGAGATCGAAGCCACTCTCAGCTCCCAGCCGGCGGTGCGAGAAGCGGTGGTGACCGCCCGCCAGGACGCTTCCGGCGACAAGAGCCTGGCGGCCTGGATCACCCTCGTCGAAGGGGCCTCCGCCGCTGCCGTGGAGTGGCGCGAATCCCTGCGCGAGACCTTGCCCGATTACATGATTCCCGCGGTGATGACGGTGCTGGATGATCTGCCGCTCTCGGCCAACGGCAAGGTCGACCGCCGGGCGCTGGCCCGCCGAGAGATCGTCGATGAAGGGCCGGCGGCTGTCCGGGTGGCGCCGCGCAATGAAGAGGAGTGGCACGTCGCGGAGATCTGGCAAGGTCTGCTGGCGGTGCCACAGGTCGGCGTCCACGACAACTTCTTCGAGCGCGGCGGCCATTCGCTGCTCGCTACGCAACTCGCCTCGCGGTTGGGCCAGCGGTGGCACCGGGAAGTGCCCCTGAAGGTGATCTTCGAGGGGCCGACCATCGCCGAGTTGGTTGCCTGGGCGGGGGTGGAGACCGGCACGCCGGTGAACGCCGGGATCGCCGGAGAGAGAGAATTGCCGCCGATCGAGGCCGCCGGACCGGATGCGGGCCCGGCGCCGTTGTCCTTCGCGCAGCAGCGCCTGTGGGTGATCGATCGCCTGGATCCGGGCAATCCCACCTACAACATCCCGGTGAGCCTGCGCCTCACCGGCGACCTGCGGGTAGACGCCCTGGCGGCCGCCCAGTCGGAGATCGTGCGCCGCCACCAGGCCCTGCGCACCGCCTTCGTCGAGATCGAGGCGGATCCGGTGCAGCAGATCGCGCCGGCGGAACCGCTGGCTCTGCCGCTGATCGATCTCACCGCCCTGCCGGAGGAGTGCCGGGAGGCCGAGGGACGTCGCTGGCTCGCCGCCGATGCGATGAGTGGCTTCGATCTCTCCCGTGGTCCGCTGGTGCGAGCCTTGCTGGTGCGGGTGGCTGCGGAAGAGCATTTCCTCCAGGTCAATCAGCACCACATCGTGTCCGACGGCTGGTCGATGGGCATTCTGATGCACGAGCTGTCCAGCCTGTACGCGGCGGCCGCCGCCGGCGAAGCCTCGACGCTGGCGGAGCTGCCGCTGCAGTACACCGATTTCGCGCGCTGGCAGCGGCGCTGGTTTACCGGCGAGGTGCTCGAAGGCCAACTCGAGTTCTGGACCGACACCTTGTCGGAGGATCCCGAGCCTCTCGATCTGCCGACGGACCGGCCGCGGCCGCCGATGCAGAGTTTCCGCGGTCAGGACGCCTTCCGCTGGCTCGACGAAAGCATCGGTCGCCGCTTGGCGGCCTTCGGCCGCGAGCACCGGGCGACGCCCTTCATGGTGCTCCTCGCTTCCTTCGCAGGCCTGCTGTCGCGCTATTCAGGTCAGTCGCGGGTGGTGGTGGGTTCGCCCATCGCCAACCGGCATCACATCGAGCTGGAGGGCCTGATCGGCTTCTTCGTCAACACCCTGGCGCTGCCGGCGGACTTCTCCGGCCGGCCGACCTTCGCTCAGCTCATCGACCAGGTGCGGGAAACGACCATCCAAGGCTACGCCCACCAGGATTTACCCTTCGAGCGCCTGGTGGAGAAGCTATCGCCGGAACGCGATCTTTCCCGAGAGCCGATCTTCCAGGTGATGTTCTCGCTTCAGAACCGCGCCAGCGGCGACGGGGCGCTCGCTCTGCCGGGCCTCGAGGTGGCCAACCTGAAGACCACGGCGGAGGCCGCCAAGTTCGATCTCACGTTGACCGCGTCGGAAGCCAATGCCGGCTTCGGCCTGTCCCTCAACTACGCCGAGGATCTGTTCGACGCCGCCACCATCGATCGCCTTTTGGCCCACCTCGAGGCCTTCATCGAGGCCGGCCTGGAGGAGCCGGAACGGCGGGTTGCGGCGCTGCCGCTGCTGAGCGACGAGGAGCAGCACCAGATCGTCACCGCCTGGAACGACACCGCCACGGACTTCCCTCGCCAGTCGAGCGTCGCCATGGTCTTCGAGGCCCAGGCCGACGCCACGCCGGAGTCCATCGCTCTGGTCTACGAAGAGGACCATCGCACCTACGCCGCCCTCGATGCCGATGCCAACCGCCTGGCGCGCTGTTTGGCGAAGCGCGGAGTCGTCCCCGGCACCCGGGTGGGCCTGTGCGTCGACCGGTCCCTCGACCTGATCGTGGCAATGTTCGGCATTCTCAAGGCCGGCGCCACCTACGTCGCCCTCGACCCGGCGTACCCGCCGGAGCGCCTGGCTTTCCTGGTGGAGGATGCGGCGGTGGCGGCGCTGGTGATCGGCGGTGCCGACACCGCGGAAGTGCTGGCCTCGAACCCCTCGATGGCGGCCTTGCCGCGCCTCGATCTCGACCTGGACCGGGACGAGATCTCCGCCGCGCCGGCGGATCGCCCGGGCATCGCCGTGCCGCCGGAGCAGCTCGCCTGCGTCATCTACACCTCCGGATCCACCGGCCGGCCGAAGGGCGTGGGCATTCCCCAGCGCGGCGTGGTGCGGCTCGCCTGGTTCGAGACCGAACGCACCCCCAACCCGGTGCGCCTGTACTTGTCGCCGATCACCTTCGACGCTTCGACGGAAGAGATCTGGTCGCCGCTTCTCACCGGCGGTCGTCTGACCGTGATGCCCGCCGGACCGATCGATCTCGATGCGCTGGCGAAGCTTCTCGAGGAGCTGGCGCCCACCACCCTGTTCCTCACCGCCAGCCTGTTCCACGAGATGGTGGCGGAGAAGCCGGACGCTCTGCGCGCCGTGCGACACCTGCTCTCCGGCGGCGACGTTCTGGCGGTGCCGCAGGTGTCGGCGGCCCGCGACCTGCTGGCGCCGAACGGGCGCATGTGCAATGCCTACGGCCCGACGGAGAATTCCACCGATACCACCTTCCATCTGGTGGCGCCGAACGAGGAACTGGTCGGCACGGTACCCATCGGCCGCGCCGTGTCCAACACCACGGTCTATGTCCTCGACCGGGAAATGAATCCCTCGCCGATCGGCGTCTGGGGGGAACTCTGTACCGGCGGCGACGGCCTCGCCCAGGGCTACCTGAATCAGCCGGCCCGTACCGCCGAGGCTTTCGTGCCGAATCCCTTCGCCGGCGCCGGCGAGCGCATCTACCGCACCGGCGATCTTGCCCGCTTCCGCCTCGACGGGGTGCTGGAGTTCCGCGGCCGGCGCGACCATCAGGTGAAGGTGCGGGGCTTCCGCATCGAACTGGGCGAGATCGAGACCGCCCTCGGCCACCTGCCGGGGGTCGAGCGCGCCGCGGTGCTGGTGCGCGAAACGGCCGGCGACAAAGCGCTGGTCGCCTGGGTCGCCGGGGAGTCGGACCTGGATGCGGCGCACCTGCGGGCAAGGCTGGCGTCGGCCCTGCCGGACTACATGGTGCCCGCTGCCATCGTCCTGCTCGACGAGCTGCCGGTGACCCGCCACGGCAAGATCGACCGCCGCGCCTTGGGCCGGCTCGAGCCGGAGCTGGAAGGCACCCTCGCCGACCGGGTGCCGCCGCGCAATGTGCTCGAAGAAGAACTGGCGGGCATGTGGCGGGAGATTCTGAAGGTGGACGAGGTGAGCGTCTTCGACGACTTCTTCGAGCGCGGCGGTCACTCGCTCCTCGCCACCCGGCTGATGTCGCGCCTGCGGGATCGCTTCCGGCAGGAGATTTCACTGCGTTCCTTCTTCGAACAGCCGACGGTGGCGGCTCTGGCCGAGCGCCTCAATTCCCGGAGCGATATCCGGAAGGACGCCCAGGTCATTCAGGCCCTCCTCGGGGCCGACGGTCATGCGCCGCTGTCCTTCGCGCAGCAACGCCTCTGGTTGATCGATCGCCTCCAGCCGGGGAATCCCACCTACAACGTGCCGATCAGCTTGCGTTTGGAAGGCGATCTCGACGAAGCCGCCCTAGGTGCTGCCCTGATCGAGATCGTGCGTCGGCACGAAGTCACTCGCACGTTCTATCGCGACGTCGCCGGCGAGCCGGTGCAGGTCGTGCAGCCGGTGCCGGAACGGGTACTCGAGGTGGTGGATCTCAGCGCCCTACCGGTCGAGCAGCGTCCGCAGGAAGAGGCTCGGGTATTGCTCGCCCACGGCCTACAGCCCTTCGACCTCACCCGCGGGCCGGTCCTGCGGGCGGCGCTCATCCGGCAGGGCGCGGGGCTTTGCTCCCTCTCCCTGGTGATGCATCACATCGCCTCCGATGGCTGGTCCATGGGAGTGATCGCACAGGAGATGTCGGCCCTCTACGAGGGATTCCATCGCGGCGCGCCGATTCCTCTCGAACCCCTACCGCTGCAATACGGCGAATTCGCCGCCTGGCAGCGCAATTGGTTGCAGGGAGAGACCCTCGACCGGCAGCTCGCCTTCTGGGTGGAACACCTCGGCGGCGTGGCGCCGGCACCGCTGTCGCTGCCGACGGATCGTCCGCGACCGGCCATGCCGAGCCACCGCCCCGGCCAGGTCATCCGCCTTTTGCCGCCGGCGGCGGTCGCGGACCTGCGGGGCTTTGGCGAGACGCACCGGGCGACCCTCTTCATGATCATGCTGGCGGTTTTCGGAGTGGTCCTCAGTCGCTGGGCGGGGCAGTCTTCGGTGGTGATCGGCACGCCCATCGCCAATCGCGGTCGCTCGGAACTCGAAGGGCTCATCGGCTTCTTCGTCAACACCCTGGCGCTGCGGGTGGAGCCCGCCGGCGCTGCGGCGACCTTCGGGGATCTCGTTCAGCAGGTGCAGGGGAACGCGCTGCGCGCCTTCGGTCATCAAGACCTTCCCTTCGAGCGCTTGGTGGAAGCGCTCCATCCGGAGCGCGACCTGTCCCGGGAACCGATTTTCCAGGCGATGCTGTCGGTCGAGAACGCCGATTCGTCGAGGCTCTCCCTGCCGGGGATCGAGGTCTCCTTCCCGCAGCAGCCGTTGATGCCCGAGAAGTTCGATCTCAGTTTGTCGGTGTCCGAGAGCCGTGAGGAAGTGGGCCTCTCGGTGACCTACGCCACCGACCTGTTCGATCAAACCACGATGCAGCGGTTCCTCGATCACACGGTGCGTTTCCTGTCCGCGGCGGTCGCGGATTCGAACCGGCCGCTGGCGGAGATCGACCTGTTCGGCTCCGAAGAGCGGCAGCAGCTGGTCGTCGAGTGGAATGCCCGGCCGGCTCCCGAGCCCGCCGGCGAAACACTGCACGAGTTGTTCGTGGCGCAGGCGCGGAGGACCCCGGAGGACATCGCTCTGGTCACCCGAGACGAGTCGCTGACCTACGAAGAGTTGAGCGGGCGGGTGCGCCGCCTGGCGGCGCTCCTGCAACGCGGCGGCGTGGGGCCGGAAGTGCGGGTGGGAGTGTGCGCCGATCGACGGGCCGCCACCGTCGTGGCGCTGTTGGCGATCCACCAAGCCGGCGGTGCCTACGTTCCCCTCGATCCGGCCTATCCCGAGGAGCGGCTGCGTTTTGTCGCCGAGGACGCCGCTCTGGCGGTGATTTTGACGGACGGTTCGCTGCCCGAGGGCGTCGCCGGCAAGAGCCTCGTGTGGCCCCTCGAAGGCCCCGCAGGAGACCTGGAAGGGATGCTCGCTGGAGCGGCGGCCTCTCACGCCGCAGCGACGGCGGACTCGCTGGCCTACGTCATCTACACCTCTGGCTCTACGGGCAAGCCGAAAGGAGTGGCGATCAGCCACCGCAGCGCCGTCGGGCTCTGTGATTGGGCGGCTCGCGCCTTCAGTGCAGAGGAACTCTCCGGTGTGCTGGCGGCGACCTCCTTCAGCTTCGATCTCTCGGTGTTCGAGCTGTTCGCTCCGCTCACCTCCGGCGGCCGAGTGATCTTGGTCCGGGACGGGTTGGAATTGCTCGACCATCCCGCCGCCGACCAGGTGCGGCTGATCAATACGGTGCCCTCGGCGATGACCGAACTGTCCCGGATGAAGGCGCTGCCGGCCAATCTCCTCACCGTCAACCTGGCCGGCGAAGCGCTGCCGGCGCAACTGGTGCGGGATCTCAAGGCCCAGGGCGTGGCGCGGGTGATGAACCTCTACGGTCCCTCCGAGGACACCACCTACTCGACGGAGGCCGAGGTCGATGGCGTCGTCACTCCGCCCATCGGCCGACCGCTGCCCGGCAGTGCCGCCTACGTGGTGGATTCACGCCTCCAGGGTTCGGCCATCCGGCTCCAGCCGCAGGGTGTGCCCGGTGAGTTGCTGCTGGGGGCCGGCCAGGAAGGCCCTGGCGCCCTCGCTCGCGGCTACCTCGGGCGCCCGGCGCTGACGGCGGAGCGCTTTGTGCCGGATCCCTTCTCCGGCGTGGCGGGCCGGCGTCTCTATCGCACCGGCGATCTGGTGCGCTATCGCGCCGAGGGCGAGCTGGAGTTCCTCGGCCGCCTGGACTTCCAGGTCAAGATCCGCGGCTTCCGCATTGAGCTGGAGGAGATCGAGGAGGCCCTGCGCGCGAGCCCCACGGTGCATGCGGCGGCGGTGGTGGCGGCGCCCGACGCAGTCGGTTCCCCACGCCTGGTCGCCTACGTCGCCGCCGCAGTGGAGGCGGGCGGAGAGTCGCTGGACGAACGGACCCTGCGCTCGGAGCTACGGGAACTTCTGCCGGAGTACATGGTGCCTTCGCTCATCGTGCCGTTGGCAGAGCTGCCGACCACTCCCAACGGCAAGGTCGACCGCAAAGCACTCAAAGCCCAGGCCGCGGCCGCTGACGAAGCCGCCATGGCGGTGCGCGCCGAGCCGGTGGCGCCACGCAACGAGCTGGAGCAGAAGGTGGTGGCCCTGTGGCAGGAGCTCCTCGGCCGGTCCAAGATCGGAGTCTACGACGACTTCTTCGAACTCGGCGGCCACTCTCTCCTCGCGCTGCGCCTCACCTCTCGCTTGCGCGACCAGTTCCAGCGGGAGGTGTCCCTGCGGAGCTTCTTCGAGGCGCCCACGGTGGCCTTCTTGGCGAGTCGCCTCGACCGGTCCGAGGTCAGTAGCGGACCGCCCCTCGAACGGCGTTCCGCCGCCGAGCGACAGGCTCCTGCGCCCCTTTCCTTCTCCCAGCAGCGCCTGTGGCTGCTCGATCGCCTGGAACCCGGAAGCTCCGCCTACAACGTGCCGATTTCCGTCCGCCTCTCCGGCGAGCCGGACCTCGCCGCCCTCGACGGTGCCCTGGCGGAGATCGTGCGCCGTCACGAGGTGACCCGCACGGTCTATCGCGAGGTCGATGGCGAGTCCGTTCAGGTGGTTCAGCCGGCTCCCGCGTGGGTGCTGCACCGGGTAGACCTCGATGGCCTACCGGCGGCGCGGCGGGAGGCCGAGGAAGCGCGGTGGATGGCGGAGGTGAGCTGGCTGCCCTTCGATCTGGTGGAGGGGTCGGTGCTGCGTGCTGTCCTCCTCCGGCTGAGCGCGGAGAGCCACAACCTGTCCATCGTCATGCACCACATCGCCTCCGACGGCTGGTCCACCGGGGTGATGTCGAACGAGCTCTCGATCCTCTACGGTGCCCTGTCCAAGGGGGAGAAGCCAGCCCTCGAACCGCTGCCGATCCAATACGGTGACTACGCCGCCTGGCAGCGTGAGTGGTTGCGGGGGGCGGCCCTCGAGCGCCAGCTCGACTTCTGGGTGCAGCACCTGGGTGGCGCCGCACCGCCGCCCCTATCGCTGCCGACGGACCGTCCCCGGCCGACCCTTTCGAGCCGCCGCGGTGGATCCGTCTTCCGGCCGCTGCCGCCGGAGGTTGCCGCCTCCCTCAAGGCCTTTGGAGAGGCTCGCCACGCCACCCTCTTCATGCTGCTGCTGGCGGCCTATGGCGCGGTCCTCGGTCGCTGGGCGGGGCAGTCTTCGGTGGTCATCGGTACGCCCATCGCCAACCGCCAACGCTCCGAAGTGGAGAACCTGATCGGCTTCTTCGTCAACACCCTGGCGCTGCGGGTGGAAACCGCCGAGGGCGAGACCTTCGAGCAACTGCTGGACCGGGTGCAGGACGCCACCCTCGAAGCTTTCGGCCACCAAGACCTGCCCTTCGAACGGCTGGTCGAGGAGCTGCAGCCGGTGCGCGACCTGTCCCGGGAGCCGCTGTTCCAGGCGATGCTGGTGGTCCAGAACGCGCCGGATGAGCCGCTGGACCTGCCGGGCCTCGAGATCTCTCTGCCGCCGGTCTCGCAGGCGCCGGAAAAGTTCGATATCAGCCTTTCGGCGGTGGAGGTGCCCCTGCGCGGCGGCGGCGCGCACGTACAGCTCTCCCTGAGTTACGCCGCCGATCTGTTCGATTCGGCGACGGCGGAGCGGCTGCTGGAGCACCTGGAGCACCTCCTCGGCCGCGCCGTGGCGGCGCCGGACCGGCCGGTGCGCGACATCGACCTGCTGGGCGAGGCGGAGCGGCAACAGCTCCTCGTCGAGTGGAACAGCCGGCCGGCGGTGGCTCCGACCGGAAACACCCTGCACGGCCTATTCGCGGCCCAGGTGGCGCGGACACCGCGGGCGGTGGCCCTCATCACCCGCGACGAAACCCTCACCTACGAGGATCTCGCCCGGCGCGCCGGGCGCCTCGCCGGGCGCTTGCGCTCCCTGGGGGTAGGACCGGAGATCCGGGTGGGGGTGTGTGCCGGCCGCCGGGCGGACACCGTCGTCGCGCTGCTGGCGGTGCACCAGGCTGGCGGTGCCTACGTGCCCCTCGATCCGGCCTATCCGCTGGAGCGTTTGAAGTTCCTGGCAACGGACGCGGATTTGGCGGTGATCCTCACCGACGGTTCGCTGCCGCCGGGGGTCGGCGAAGGCACGGCGGCGGTGCGCATCGATCAATCCCTCGACGAAACCGACAGCGGGACGATCTCCGTTGATCTGCCGGGGGACTGCCTGGCCTATGTGATCTACACCTCCGGCTCGACGGGCCGGCCGAAGGGCGTGGCGATGACCCACCGTAGTGCCGTTGCCCTGTGTGACTGGGCCGCCGGTGCCTTCGATGCGGCGGAACTTTCCGGCGTGCTGGCGGCGACCTCCTTCAACTTCGATCTGTCGGTGTTCGAGCTGTTCGCTCCGCTGACCCGCGGCGGCCGGGTGATCCTGGTCGAGGACGTGCTGGAGCTGAGAGATCACCCGGCGGCGGAGCAGGTGCGGTTGATCAACACAGTGCCCTCGGCGATGACCGAACTGGTCCGCATTGGCGCCTTGCCGGCGAGCCTCACCACCGTCAACCTGGCCGGCGAGGCCTTGCCGGCGAGCCTGGTCAAGGACCTCACGGCCCACGGGGTGGCGCGGGTGATGAACCTCTACGGTCCCTCCGAGGACACCACCTATTCGACGGAAGCGGAGGTCGATGGCGCGACGCCGCCGCCCATTGGCCGGCCTTTGCCGGGCACCAGCGCCTACGTGGTCGACGGCGCTCTGCGCATCCAGCCACTGGGGGTACCCGGCGAACTGCTGCTGGGGGCCGGCCGCGGTGGCGACGATGCCGCCAACAGTTCAGAGCGGGGCAGCCTGGCCCGGGGCTACCTCGGCCGACCGGCGTTGACCGCGGAACGCTTCGTTCCGGATCCCTTCTCGACGGTTCCGGGGCGTCGCCTCTACCGCACCGGCGATCTTGTGCGCTACCGGTCGGATGGCGAGCTGGAGTTCCTCGGCCGCCTGGACTTCCAGGTGAAGATCCGCGGTTTTCGCATCGAGCTGGGGGAGATCGAAGAGGCGCTGCGGGGGTTGCCGGCGGTGCACGGGGCGGTGGTCGCGGCGCGGCCGGATCCCCACGGAGCGCCGCGGCTGGTCGCCTATCTCGCCGCCGAAGAGGACGCCTTCGCCGAGAGCCAGGTGCGGACGGAGCTACGCGCTTCGCTGCCGGAGTACATGGTGCCGTCGCTCTTCGTGCGCCTCGACGAACTGCCGATGACCCCCAACGGCAAGGTGGATCGCAAAGCCCTCGCAGCGATCGATCCGGTCGGCGCCTCCGCCGGCGGTCTTCGATCAACCGATCGAGTGGCGCCGCGCAATGAGCTGGAGCGGGAGCTGGCGGTCCTGTGGCAAGAGCTCCTCGGCCACCCGCAAATCGGGGTCCACGACGACTTCTTCGAACTCGGCGGTCACTCGCTCCTCGCCCTGCGGCTCACCTCTCGCCTGCGAGATCGTTTCCAGCGGGAGGTGACCTTGCGGAGCTTCTTCGAGGCGCCGACGGTGGCCTCCCTGGCGCGCCGCCTCGACCGGTCCAGTGTCAGTAGCGGGCCGCGCCTCGAAGGGCACTCCACCGGCGAGCGGGGAGCGCCGGCGCCGCTCTCCTTCTCTCAGCAGCGCTTGTGGCTGCTCGATCGCCTGGAGCCCGGCAATTCCGCCTACAACATTCCGACCTCCGTGCGTCTCTCCGGTGACCTGCACATCGCCGCCCTGGAAGGCGCCCTGACGGAGATCATTCGCCGCCACGAAGTCGTTCGCACGGTCTACCGCGAGCTGGAGGGGGAGCCGATGCAGGTGGTGCGGCCGGTTCCGGATCGGGTACTGCACCGGGTGGATCTCGATGCCCTGCCGACGGCGCGGCGGGAAGCCGAGGAAGGGCGGCTGGTGGAGCGGTTGAGCATGCTGCCCTTCGACCTGATGGAGGACGCGGTGCTGCGCGCCGTGCTCGTCCGCATGGACGTGGGCTACCACAACCTGACCCTCGTAACCCACCACATCGCTTCGGACGGCTGGTCCACCGGAGTGCTGGCGAACGAACTTTCGATTCTCTATGGCGCCCTTTCCAAGGGGGAGATTCCCGCCCTCGAGGCACTGCCGATCCAGTACACCGACTACGCCACCTGGCAGCGGGAGTGGCTGCAGGGGGCGGTCCTCGAACGCCAGCTCGAATTCTGGGTGGAGCACTTGGGCGGCGCCGCGCCGCCACCTTTGTCGCTACCGACGGACCGGCCTCGCCCGACCCTGGCGAGTCGCCGTGGCGCTGCGGTCCACCGGTCGCTGCCGGCGGCGGTCGCCGACGCCCTCAGGGCTTTCGGCGACGCTCGCCACACCACTTTGTTCATGCTGTTGCTGGCGGCCTACGGCGTGATCCTCGGTCGCTGGGCGGGGCAGTCTTCGGTGGTCATCGGAACCCCCGTCGCCAACCGCCAGCGCTCGGAGGTCGAGGCGCTGATCGGCTTCTTCGTCAACACCCTCGCCCTGCGGGTGGAAACCGACGAGGACGTGACCTTCGAGGAACTGATGGACCGGGTGCAGGATGCCACCCTCGAAGCCTTCAGCCACCAGGACCTGCCCTTCGAAAAGTTGGTCGAGGTGCTGCAGCCGGTGCGCGACCTGTCCCGGGAACCGCTGTTCCAGGCGATGTTGGTGGTGCAGAACGTGCCGGACATTCCGCTGAACTTGCCGGGTCTCGAGATCTCTCTGCCACCGGAGCCGCCGGACCAAGAGAAGTTCGACCTCAGCCTGGCGGCGGTGGAGGTGCCCCTGCGCGGCGGTGGAGAGTTGGTGCAGCTCACCTTGAACTACGCCGTCGACCTCTTCGATCCGGCGACGGCGGAGCGGTTGCTCGAGCATCTGGCGAACTTTCTCGACCGCGCCATCGCGGCGCCGGACCGGCCGGTGCGGGATTTCGATTTGCTGGGTGAAGCGGAACGGCAGCAACTCCTGGTCGAATGGAACAGCCGACCGGCGTTGGCTTCCACCGGTCCGTCCCTGCATCGTCTATTCGAGGCCCAGGTGGCTCGGACGCCCCAGTCGGTAGCCCTGGTCAGCCGCGACGAAGCCCTGACCTATCAGCAGCTCGACCTCAGGGCCGGGCGCCTCGCCGGGCACTTGCGCTCCCTGGGCGTGGGGCCGGAAGTGCGGGTGGGGGTGTGCGCCGGCCGCCGGCCGGCGACGGTCGTCGCCCTGCTGGCGGTGCACAAAGCCGGCGGCGCCTACGTGCCCCTCGATCCGGCGTATCCGCAAGAGCGGCTGGAGTTCCTGGCGACGGACGCGGACCTGGCGGCGATCTTGACCGACGGCTCGCTGCCGCCGGAAGTCGGCGAGGGCACGGCGACGCTGCGCATCGATCAACCGCTGGAGGCCGGCCGGCAGACGGAAGCCGCCGCCGAGGCGATTTCCGCCGACCTGCCGGGGGATGCTCTGGCCTACGTGATCTACACCTCCGGCTCGACGGGCCGGCCGAAGGGCGTAGCGATGACCCACCGTAGCGCCGTTGCCCTGTGTGACTGGGCGGCGCAAGCCTTCAGCGCGGAGGAGCTTTCCGGCGTCCTGGCCGCCACCTCCTTCAACTTCGACCTGTCGGTGTTCGAGCTGTTTGCGCCGCTCACCCGCGGCGGCCGGGTGATCTTGGCCGACAACGTGCTGGAACTGAGCGATCATCCGGCGGCGGAGCAGGTGACCTTGATCAACACGGTGCCGTCGGCGATGACCGAACTGGTGCGGGTGGGTGCTCTGCCGCCGGCCCTCGTCACCGTCAACCTGGCCGGCGAGGCCCTGCCGGCGGGCCTGGTCAAGGAGTTGAAGAGCCAGGGCGTCCGGCGGGTGATGAATCTCTATGGTCCGTCCGAGGACACCACCTACTCGACCGAAGCAGAGGTTGACGGCGCGACGCCGCCACCCATCGGTCGGCCGTTGCCGGGTACCAGCGCCTACGTGGTCGACGGTGCGTTGCGCATCCAACCGTTGGGAGTTCCCGGTGAGCTGCTGCTCGGTGCCGGTCGTGGTGGAAACGAAGCCGCCCGTAGTCCAGCCCGGGGCAGCCTCGCCCGCGGCTATCTCGGCCGGCCGGCGCTGACCGCGGAGCGCTTCATCCCGGATCCATTCTCGACCGTTCCGGGACGCCGCCTCTACCGCACCGGCGATCTCGTGCGCTACCGGCCGGACGGCGAGCTGGAGTTCCTCGGCCGTCTGGACTTCCAGGTCAAGATTCGCGGTTTCCGCATCGAGCTGGGGGAGATCGAAGAGACGCTTCGGGCTCTGCCGGCGGTGCGGGCGGCGGTGGTCGCGGCGCAGCCGGATCCCCTCGGAGCACCGCGCCTGGTGGCCTACTTGGCCACCGACGAAGACTCCCTCGACGAGAACCGCGTGCGCAAGGATCTGCGCGCTTCGCTGCCGGAGTACATGGTGCCGTCGCTCTTCGTGCGCCTCGACGAACTGCCGACGACCCCCAACGGCAAGGTCGATCGCAAGGCGTTGGCCAAGATCGACCCCACCACGGGCACCGCCACCGGCCTCGCGGCCGGCGAGCGGGTGGCGCCGCGCAACCGTCTGGAGCGGGAGCTGGCGGCTCTCTGGCAAGAACTTCTCGGCCGCCCGGAGATCGGCGTCCACGACGACTTCTTCGAACTCGGCGGTCACTCGCTCCTCGCCCTGCGCATGGTGTCGCGCATCGAAGGGGAGTTGGGTGTGAAGCTGCCGTTGTCGATCCTCTTCGCCGAGACCTCCCTCGAAGGTCTGGCGGCGGTGATCGGCCATCAGCTCGCCTCCCTGGAACGGCGCGAAGCCTCGGCGCCGGCACCGGAACTGGTGCCGGTGCAGGGGGAGGGTGACGGCCTGCCGCTGTTCTTCGTCCACGGTGCCGGCGGCGGCGTGTTGGCCTACGCCGAACTCGCTCGGCGGTTGGGGCGCGACCAGCCCTTCTGGGGCCTCGAGGCCCGCGGCGTGGAAGACGGCGAGCCGCGCACCCGCATCGAAGACATGGCCGGCGCCTATGTGCGAGCCCTGCGGGAAATCCAGCCGGCGGGTCCCTACCGGGTCGGCGGTTGGTCGATGGGCGGGGTGATCGCCTTTGAGATGGCGCGCCAGCTACGCGAGCAGCGGGAGGACGTGGCGCTTCTGGCGCTGGTCGATGCCTGGCCGGCGACGGCGGTGGACTTCGATCTCGACACCGCCGCCGTGCTCGCCGGCTTCGCGCGCGAACTCGGCCTGCCCTCGGGCCTCGATGCGGTGTTGATCGAGCGCCTGGAAGGGGTTCACGACTTCGACCGCACTTTCCACAAACTGGTCGAAGAGGCCACCGCCGCCGGCGCTCTACCGGCGGAGCTGGGTCCGGAGCGGGTGCTGCGCCTGTTCCGGGTCTACCGCGCCAACCTCGAAGCCCTTGCCGACTACCGGCCGTCGTCCTTCGACGGCCGAGCGGTTCTGCTGCAGGCAGACGGTGAGAGGGAAGCCCTGGAGCGCCAGCGCGAAGCCTGGCAAGGGGTGACCGCCGGCCTGCGTTCGGCGGCCGTGGGAGGAGATCACTTCTCGCTGTTGCGCAGTCCGCGGGTGGAAGAACTGGCCCGTCAACTCGAACGCTATCTGGGAGACACCGGAGCACGGGTCGTCGAACCGATCCGCTGACGAAAGGAAGACATCATGGAATCGTTGATTCGAGACTTGAAGCACGCCCTCCGGGGCCTCCTCAAGAACCCCGCCTTCGCCGGCATCGCCATCCTGACCCTGGCCCTGGGGATCGGCG
The DNA here is from genome assembly GCA_039030395.1 of Acidobacteriota bacterium. NCBI lineage: Bacteria > Pseudomonadati > Acidobacteriota > Acidobacteriota bacterium. Next base: position 4,440 of record JBCCEF010000018.1, on the reverse strand, counting down.
CCAACGCGGCGATCTTCAGCGTGGTCAACGCGGTGGTGCTGCGGCCTCTGCCCTACGACGATCCGGACGAGATCGTCGTGCTGTGGGAGGAGAAAGACGGTCGGCCGTGGACCGTCTCACCGCCCAACTTCCGCGACTGGCAGGAGATGAATCGGTCCTTTGAGTCCATGGCGCTGGTCGATCCGGTGACCCTCACCCTCACCGGCGGCGACGAGCCGGAGCTGCTCCTGGCCATGAAGGTGTCGCACGAGTTCTTCGATGCCCTCGGCGCGCAGCCGGTGGAGGGCCGGGGATTCCGGGCGGAGGAGGAACAGGCCGGAAGGGAGCGGGTGGTGGTGATCAGCCATGAGCTGTGGCAGGGACGTTTCGGCGGCGATCCGGCCATCGTCGGGCAGACCATTCCGCTGAATGCCGACACCTTCGAAGTGGTCGGCGTGATGCCCGAATCGGCTCGCATTCCCTATCTGTCGGATCCTCAGCTTTTCGTGCCGCGCGTCATCACCGAGTATGAAATGACACCGACGGAGCGCGCCACGCGGCTCTTCCGGATCTTGGCGCGGCTCAACGACGGCGTGAGCCTGGAGCAGGCCCGTCAGGACATGGACCGGGTGTCCGAGCGCCTGGCCCAGGAGTACCCTGCCGCCAACAAAGGCTGGAAGGCCGGCATGTCGCTGCTGATCGAGGACAGCCTCGGACCGGTGAAGAAAAACCTCTACTTCCTGTTGGCGGCGGTCGCCGTGGTGCTGTTGATCGCCTGTGCCAACCTCGTCAACCTAGTGTTGGCACGGAGCACCGGCCGCCAGCGGGAGATGGCCTTGCGCATGGCCCTGGGAGCGGATCGCCGGACCCTGGCCCGCCAGATGATGACCGAAACCCTGGTGTTGACGGCGGCCGGCGGAGCCCTGGGCCTGCTGCTGTCCACCTGGGTGCTCAAGATCATGGTGCGCTTCAGCCCGCGCACCATCCTGCGCTTCGAAGAAGTGGGCATCGATGGCCCGGTGCTGCTCTTTACCCTCGGCGCCACGCTGCTGTCGGCGCTGCTCGTCGGCCTGCTGCCGGCCTTGAAGGGAGCGCGCTTCGCCCTGGTGCCGGCGCTCCAGGAAGGCGGCGCCCGCAGCGCCGGTTCGGTTCGCCACAATCGCTTCCGCAACGCCCTGGTGGTGGCCCAGACGGCGCTCCTGATGGTGCTGCTGGTAGCCGGCGGCCTGGTGGCGAAGAGCTTCTACAAGCTGCAGTCCAAGGATCCGGGATTCCAGTCGCAAGACCGGGTGATGATGAGCGTTTCGGTGCCCTCCGCCAAGTATCCGGATCGCGAGGCCATCGCTGAGTTCTACCGCCGCGCCCTCGAACGGGTGCGGGCGATTCCCGGCGTCAAAGAGGCCGGCGGGCTGACCACCCGGCCGCTCAACCTCGGGGGCCTCGAACTGCAGTACTTCGTCGAGGGGCGACCGACGCCGGATCCGGCGGACGTGCCCACGGCGGCCTTCGATCTCGCCACCCCCGGTACCTTCGAAGCCCTCGGCGTGCCGCTCAAAAGCGGTCGCCTGTTCAGCGACCGCGATCGGGTCGACTCACCGCCGGTGATGATCGTCAACGAAACCCTGGCGCAACTGGTGTGGCCGGCGGAGAGCGCCGTCGGCAAGCGCATCAGCACCGCCGGGCCGGCGGGACCCTTCGCCGAAGTGGTCGGGGTGGTGGGCGATGTGCGCGAGTCCGGCATGGAGCTCGATCCGCGTCCGGGCTTCTATAAACCGCATCCGCAGATGGCTTACCCGTTGCCCTACCTGCAGATTGTCGTGTGGGGGGAGCCGGGTCGCGTCGACACCCTGCCGTCAGCCGTCCGCTCGGCCATCTGGGAAGTCGATCCGGACCAGCCGGTGACCCGCAACGTCACCCTCGATCGCTTCGTCGCCGATTCCGTCGGCCGCCAGCGGTTCGTGCTGATCATTCTGCTGGCCTTCGCCCTGCTGGCTTTTCTCCTCGGAGCGATCGGCATCTACGGAGTGGTGAGCTACGGCGTGTCCCAGCGCAAACAGGAGATCGGGGTGCGCATGGCCCTGGGCTCCTCGGCCGGCGGGGTGCTGCGCTGGGTCCTCCAGCGCAGCCTGATCCCGGTGGCCCTGGGGATTGTGCTGGGGATCGTCGTCTCCCTGCTCGCCGGCCGCCTGCTCGAAAGCCTGTTGTTCGAAGTCGGAGCCTCCGACGCGGCGACCATTGTCCTCACCGCCCTGGCCCTCGTCACTGTCGCCCTGGCGGCGATCCTCATCCCCGCCCGCCGGGCCTCGGCGGTGGATCCGGTGATCGCCTTGCGAGATTGAGGGCCGCCCGGTGCCGCCGCCCGTCGGGTAGAACCGTCGGGCGGCAGGCGCCCGGATCTTCTGAAGGACGCACCGGTTTTCCGACGGAGCCGAATGCTAGGCTTCCCGTTCCCATCTCGGTCCTTCGACCAGGGGCTGCAGCGAGATCCGGCTGAATCTTGAGGAGAGATCCATGGCGCGCTATCGGGTGTATCGGGGAAACTGTGTGGCGAGAAGAAGTTCGACCGAGGAGAAGGCCGGCGGGCGGATCGGCTGGATGCTCGCCGCCGCCTTACTGCTGACCTTCGCCGGGCTCGGAGCAGAGGCTCAGATCTCCGCGGCGACGGAGGTGGCGGCCCAAGGTGGCTTCGACGGAGCCATCGGGGTGACCCACGCCGGCGACGGGTCCGGGCGCCTGTTCATCCTGCAGCTCGACGGGGTTATTCGCATCTGGGACGGCACGGAGGTCCTGTCGACGCCCTTCCTGGACATTGAATCCTTGGTCCTGAGCGGTGGGGAACAGGGCCTGCTGGGGCTGGCCTTCCACCCGTCCTACGGCTCCAACGGCTACTTCTACGTCAACTACACGAACCTCGGCGGCGACACCCAGATCGTGCGCTACTCGGTGTCGGCTGCCGATCCCGACGTAGCGGATCCCGCCTCGGCACGGCCGGTCCTGTCCTTCGTGCAGCCGGCGAGCAACCACAATGGGGGCGATCTGCACTTCGGGCCGGACGGGTACCTGATGATCAGCTCCGGGGACGGAGGTTTCGACTGGGCCAACGGGCAAGACGACTCGACCCTGCTCGGAAAGCTGCTGCGGATCGATGTCGACGGCGATGATTTTCCCGCCGATGCGGCGCGGAACTACAGCATTCCGGCAGGCAATCCGCTGATCGGCGTGGCCGGTGCGGCGGAGGAGATCTGGTCCATGGGGCTGCGCAATCCATGGCGTTTCTCCTTCGATCGCCAAACCGGCGATCTCTTCATCGGCGATGTGGGGGAGGGGGGCTTCGAGGAAGTCAACTTCGCGCCGGCGGCCGATGCGGGGACCAACTTCGGCTGGCCTTGCTTCGAGGGAGACCAGGTTTTCGATTCCACGGCGCCCGGCTGCGGCGGGAATCCGGTGTTCGATCTACCCATTCTCGAATTGGCCCACGGCGCTCCGCCGGACAACAACTGCTCGATCATCGGCGGATACCGCTACCGTGGAACGGACTTCCCGGATTTGCGCGGCGTCTACTTCTACAAGGATTGGTGCACCGGCAAGCTCTGGGCGGGCACCGAATCCGGCGGTTCCTGGACGGCGGAACTGGTGGAGACCCTGCCGGGATTCAACTACACCGGATTCGGCGAATCGGACACCGGCGAACTCTACTTAGCCGGAGGGTCGACCCTGCTACGCATCGTCGACCCCACCGCCGCCGCCGACCTGATCTTCCGGGACGGCTTCGAGAGCGGCACCGTATCGGCCTGGAGCAGCGCCGTTCCGTAGCGGTGAAGGGCTGGGAATGTCAGGTCAAGGTATCGTTCGATCCGCCCACGACGTCCCGAGTGCGGAGTACCCTAGCGTCGAAGTCACAGGCACCGTCGCACTGATAGACGAGATTGGCGATGGCGTTGGCGCCGGTCCCAAAGGTGAGCGCCGTGTGGCCGGAGAGGCCCACAGAGCCCGGGCGGCCCATGCGGTGGGGGACGCGGTCCTGAGTGAAGACCACGCCACTGTCATACGGGTAGACGATGGCGGCGAGCATGCCGTTGTCATGATTCAAAAGGTAGCCGGGCTCGACGAAGCCGAGCCCGGTTGCACCGCTCAAATCCTTGCCAATCAATGGTTTGACATTCTCCTGGCCCCGCATAATGAGGGTATGTCTTGGCAGGGACAGCACGTTGGTGTTGCTACACTAGATTCAACTTTCCGATCAACTCATCCATTACCAAGCCCCTGAAGTTGGGTTCGTCATCCTCTCCCAACCCATTCTCAAGCATTTCCTCCAGCAGCACTGAATCGCCCCGGGTCTTTCGGAGGCTGAGTTAGTTGAGTCCCGCAGCGACGGGCTGGTGTTGCTGTTTTCGGTAGTAGTTTGCCTCGTGTTCGACAGGCGGCAGGTAGCCGATGGGTTCGAGAAGTCTCTTGTGGTTG